>JAICKT010000200.1 GCA_025927795.1 Parafilimonas sp.
AATATCCCAATAGCAGATGGAAGGGCGCCCTGCTTGCAGATATTGGAATTTTGTACCGTAGAACGGGTTACTATAATAAAGCAATGGATGCATGGCAGCAGGCTTGGGATTTAATGAAAATACAGGATGAGCCTGAAGTAAAAGCTTTGGCTGATCGGGTTGTCTCTGAATTACTAATGCTTAACTGTTGGGTGGGTAGAGAAACAGAAGTTCAATCATTATTAAAAGAAGTTGACAATAGAATATTTGATGGTAGCACACATGAACGCATTGTTGATTGCAAAACAGCCTTATGGCTTATGAAAAACAGGCCTGGTATTTCTTTTAAATGCGGGCCCTATGCGCTCAGTAAACTTTATACAATTAAAGACAGCACAAAGGCTTTCAATGATAAAATGATGACAGCACAATCACCCACAAAAGGTTTTTCTCTTTTCCAATTATACCAGATGGCAAAAGATATAGGATTAGATTACCAGATGGCATATAGAAAACCCGGTGCACCTGTAATTGAAAAAGCAGTAGTTCACTGGAAAACTGGATCACTACAGTGCATTAATAAAAATGGAGAACGGGCATTACAGGTGCGAAGATGCTACAGAAAGTACAATTTATGGACAACAATTCTGGCTTACACCTGCCGCTCTTGATTCAAGCGCCAGCGGATATTTTTTAGTGCCGAATAACCCATTACCAAATGGCTGGCGCAGAGTTTCTAGTGAAGAAGGAAGTAAAGTTTTTGGGAAAGGACAATCACCACCTAACACTGGCAAACACTGTTCAGATTGTGACGAACAATCAGGCGATGGTGGTTGCTCACAATGTACAGGTATGGCACGTTGCAATGTACACCTGGCAGCTGTTAGCTTACATATATTTGACCGCCCGTTTTTCTATTCAACTCCGAAAGGTCCTTCGATGGCTTGGCAGATAAGTTATCACCAAAGAGATAGTTACCAGCCAGGTAATTTTTCTTATTCCAACATAGGCGAGCTATGGACATTTAATTGGCTATCTTATTTACAAGACGATCCCAACACTCCTTCTTCAAATGTGGATTTGTATGTAATGGATGGAGGAGTAAGAACATTTACAGGATATAATGAAACTACAAAAAGTTATGCTCCGGAGATACAAACCAACGATGTTCTCGTAAGGATTGATGTTTCATGCTACGAATTACGGCATCCTGATGGTTCTAAAGAAGTTTATTCAAATCCTGATGGCAGCTTAGCAAATGGCAGAAGAGTTTTCCTAACGAAAAAAGTAGATGTTGCAGGTAATGCAGTAACAATTTTTTATGATGCTTTTTTGAGAATTACTTCTCTTAAGGATGCACTTAATCAGGTAACTACTTTAACTTATGACAACACTGATATTTTTAAAATTATTCAGATATCTGCTTTGGGCAGAACTGCCAAATTTGAATATGATGGTTCAGGCAGGTTATATAAAATCACTGACATGATTGGAATGGTTTCATCATTTCTGTATGATAGCAATGGTTTTATTACTCAAATGACCACTCCTTATGGAACTACTAAATTTACCAAACAAGACGGGCCCGATAACTTTCGCTCCCTGCAAATTGATTATCCTTTAGGTGCAAAAGAAAGAGTTGAGTTTGCAGAGGCTGTTGCAGGAGTACCATTTAGCGAAACAATATATCCTTCAGGCATGAATCTGTTTAACCAATACATTAATTATCGTAACACATTCTATTGGGATAAAAAGGCAATGCTTGATGGCGCAGGCGATTACACCAAAGCAAAAATTTATCATTGGCTTCATGGTTCTTCGGCTACGAATGAGAATACATTTGTTTCACCTATTTTAGAAAGTGTAAAAGAACCTCTGGAAAACAGGGTATGGTATAATTATCAAAATGGTCAGGCTGGTGTGGCGGTTCAGGGAATGTCTTCAAGTCCCTCGATTATTGGACGTGTTCTTAGCGATGGAACTACTCAGCTAATAAAAGCCGGTTATAACTCGACTGGCGCAGATACTTTTTCACTTGACGCATCTGGTCGTAAAATAAGTTACAAATACGATTCAACGCAGATAAATCTGCTTGAAGTGCACCAAACAACCGCAGGGTCTAATGAATTGCTTGAAAAAAATACATATGACCCGCAACATCCGTTTGTTCCAAAAACAGTTAAGGATGCTTCGGGACAAACAACGACTTTCACTTACAATGCAGCCGGGCAAGTGTTAACCATTAAAAATCCAAAAAACGAAAAGACAACTTTTACTTATGATGGGAAAGGTTATCTGAAAAAAATTACCGGACCTGTTCAAGGCTCGACAGTCAGCTTTACTTATGATGCTTTTGGCAGAGTTCGTACAGTTACAGATCCTGAAGGTTATAAGATTACTACAGATTATGATGCACTGGATCGCCCCCACTGTTATTACCTACCCCGACGGTTCATTCGAACAAATTGTATATGATCGCCTTGATGCAGTGGCAACAAAAGATAGGCTCGGCAGATGGTCGCACTCACTTTTCGATTCGTTAGATCGTTTAAATTCTGTTACAGATGCTCTTGGAAGAATTACACAATTTATATGGTGCGCCTGCGGCAATCTTTCAGAAATTGTTGATCAGTTTAAGCACATTACAACTTTTACATATGATATACAAAGTCGCCTTACTTCCAAGATTTATGATGATGGTAAAACGATTACCTACAAATATGACAGCACAACCAGCCGGCTGGCACAGGTAACTGATGCGAAAGGGCAGACAACTAAATACACTTATTTTATTGACGATAATTTAAGACAAATAAATTATACAAATGCGGCAATTGCAACTCCATCGGTTATTTTTTCTTATGATGGAAAATACAATCGTATTACCGCTATGCTTGACGGATCAGGAATTACTTCATATTCCTATTATCCGGTTACAGCCGGCACCATAGGAGCTGGAAGACTTAAGACGATTGACGGTCCACTTACAAACGATAATATCGTTTATACTTACGATAAACTAGGGAGAGTAAAAAGCCGCGCCATTAATAATATTTTATCATCTGTTGTTTACGATTCATTAGGAAGAATAACCTCTGCAACAAATGCGCTTGGAAACTTTACTTACAACTATGTTGACGTAACCAACAGGCTTGCTTCCGTTGTTTATCCTAACGGTCAGAATACAGCATTCACTTATTTTGATAATCTTGGCGACCAGCGTTTAAAAGAAATCTGGAATAAAAACGGAAGCACAACAATTTCAAAATTCGATTATGAATATGATAAGGAGGGGCAGATAACAAAATGGACACAACAAACAGATAATACAACACCCAAATATTATGAACTTGGTTATGACCTTGCTGACCAGTTAATTTATGCCACCCAAAAAAATCAAAATACAAATGCAATTCTTAAACGCTATGCATACCAGTATAACAAAGCAGGTAATCGCACTAATGAACAAATTGACAATTCTGTAACATCAGCTATTTATGATTCGCTTAACCAAATGACCGCACAGCAAGATGGGGGAAGAATGTTTTTCAAAGGAACAATAAATGAATTTGCATCTGTTCAAATAAAAAATAAAACAGCATCAGGTTCTGTAAATGCAACCGTGGACAGTCTTACCAATTCTTTCCAGGGTTTTGTAAAAATATTACCTGGCAAAAAAAACAAGATATTTATTACTGCTGTTGATTATTCAGGTAATAATAATACCAACACTGATACATTTAATGTAAACACAGGACATGGTACAAATAATACATTGAGCTTTGATGATAATGGCAATACAATTTCCGAAACCAACCCCGCGGTAACTTATAGCTGGGACGCTGCAGACAGGCTGGTTAAAATTGTCAAAGGTGCAAACACAGAAGAATTTATTTATGATGGCTTAAGCAGGCGCGTTGCAGAAAAACTAAATGGCACAATTATTAAACGCTGGCTCTGGTGCGGAACGGAATTGTGTGAAGAACGCGATGCAAGCGGCAGCACAGTAACCAAACGTTTCTTTCCGCAAGGAGAACAAATAAACGGAACAAATTATTTTTTTACAAAAGATCATCTCGGCTCTGTACGTGAAGTAATCAACAGCAGCGGAAACCTTGTTACACGTTACGATTATGACCCTTATGGAAGAAGAACAAAACTTACAGGAACTATAAATGCTGACTTTGGATTTACGGGGCATTATATAGATACACTAAGCAATTTATATTTGGCACTATATAGAGCTTACGATGCGAATTTGGGAAGATGGTTAAGCAGGGATCCTATTCAAGAGACTAAAGGAATAAATTTATATGAATATGGTTTAAATAATCCAATTAATTTGGTTGACCAGTTAGGGTTGCAAGAGTACGGAAATGTTAATTTAGTTCACTCGGCATCTTTCAGTAAGCCTGAGCCACCAAGATTGCCAAGTTCTTTTCAATATTATGGAAACTGGGGAGGACCAGGCTGGGCTGGTGGCATGTGGACGAGTATTGGACATCAATTAGAAGATTTGACTGTGGAAGAACAAAAGAAACTTAAAGACCCTATTGATCCAGAGGACGCTGCTTATAAGGATCACGACTATTGTTACTCACATTGTCGAGTTAAATATAAAAATTGCCCTAGTAAACGTGCAGAATGTTTCAAACAGTGCGATAGACAATTATCAAGAGATTTATTGAATCTTGAATTTACTCATTATTATGATCCCAAAACAGGTGATTTCACAAAGTCCTATTACGATATTAGAGCAGAAATTGCGCAGGAATACTTTGCTCAGAGTGATCCTGGCCCGGATTGAGAAAAGACATGACTGATCCCTCTCTTCTTTTTATCAATATGTTTCTAAATGAAATTGAAGTGCTAGGGAGATTGCTGCATCAAAGCACAAAAGAGGAGTAAATAAAATAAAACAAATACAATGAAAACATTTTTATTAATCATACAACTATTCGCATTATGTAGCGCAGCATTTTCTCAATGCCCGCCCTCTGCTATGAAAATACAAAGCCCCATTTGTGATACGCCACGAAACTTAAAAGCTGTGCTTACCTGTACAACAGCAAAGCTTAACTGGAAAGGTAATAACGAGCAAACTTATATTGTAAATGCAACCGGCACAGATGCAGATTCAAACACAATATTTGAAATTAAAGAAGCAAAATATTCCTGCGATGAAAACGGCAATTGTGCTGCAACTATTTCAGTAAAACAAGGCGTAATACTAAACTGGAATGTGCAGGCTATTTGCAATATAAATAGCGCTCAAATTTATAGTCCTGTTGTACAGGATAAACAAACAACGATACCTGCCTGCAATGCAGTAGCGCAAAATGCAAAAAAAGATAATTTAAATGGAGCAATACGTGTCTATCCAAATCCAACCACAGGCAAATTAACAGTTGAATACAATAGCAATGATGCGGGTAATATTCATTTAATCATTTATAATCTAACCGGAAAGAAAATATTAAGCACAACAAGTACTTTAATAAAAGGCAATAACAGTTACCAGTTAAACTTAGCTAACTTATCTCAGGGCACTTATTATATTGAACTAAGCAATACAATACAAAGCAACAGAGTGAAGTTTGTTATACAGCGATAAAAAAGCCTGACAGTTTTTTAGTGCAAAAATTTTTTCATTAAACCGGTAACAATTTTTCTAAACCAGGAATCTATTTAGTACAAGAGCCTAATGCTATTGTGACAATCTGTTTCATACAAACTAAAACTTTTTACTATGAAAACAATTACCATCGCTTTAACTGCATTCATGCTTTTAAACAGCATATTTATTTTCGCTCAACCTGGAAGTTTAGATTCGACATTTAGTAAAAATGGCAAAGTAAAAACAGGGCTTTTAACCGGAAGCTCTTCCGTGGCTATACAAGCTGACGGAAGAATATTAGTAGAACAAGGTTTTAGTGTAATTCGTTTTAACAGAAACGGAACAATTGATAGAACTTTTGGTGTTAATGGTAAAGCAACTACTTCTTTTGCAGGCGATAACCATGGTTATTTATTAGGTATTGAACCCGATGGAAAGATTGTTGTTGCCGGTTATGTAATAGACGAATTTCAATCTTACAATATTTCAATAGCAAGGTTTACTTTAACAGGCACACCCGATAGCAGCTTCGGCATAAACGGTGAGGTAAGCACATTTAATAATTATTATGTACCCACCGATGTGGCTATTGCAATTGATGGAAAAATACTGTTAACTGCTACTTCTGCTGTTTCAAATTCATCTGATATTGTTATAATAAGATATAATACAGACGGATCTTTTGATACACAGTTTGGCGGCGATTATACATTTAGAGATGTTGCAGATGTAATCGGGATTCAGTCAAGCGGAAGAATAGTGGTTGCAGGATATATATCAGGTGATTCAGTTGATTTTGGGTTATTCAGATATTATAAGGGCGGGAAACCCGACTCCAGCTTTGGTAAAAATGGAAAAACTTTTTTGCTTTTTAATGAACCTAACGATTTAGCGCTTCAATCAGATGATAAAATTATTGTGCTTGCAGGCGATTCACTTGCCCGGTTTACAAAGAATGGCAAGTTGGATAGTTCATTTGGAACTAACGGTAAAATTGCCGGAGCTTTTCATGGTAATGCTGTTGCGGTGCAACAAGACGGAAAAATTATAATTGTTGGAACTGTAAACAATGGCGCTAATACAGATTTTGCAGTCGCCCGATATAAATTAAATGGCCACCTTGATAAAACATTTGGTGTAAACGGAATTTCTCTTACAGATTTTGGAAGCAATGAAACAGGCAATGCTGTTGCACTTCAAACAGATGGTAAAGTAATTGCAGCCGGTTCTTCCGCAAACCAATGTGCTGTGGCAAGATACAATGGTGATAATATTTTGGGCATAACTAATAACGAGCAGTTAATAACCACAGATAAAATAATTTCTTCCGATAATTTATCACTCTATCCAAATCCATCAAAAGGCAGTGTAAATATTTCTTACGATTGCAGCAAGGCTGGAAAGATGCAAATAAAATTATATGATGTTTCAGGAAAAATTCTACTAAGCAGAAATGATGATGCAATATCCGGGAATAATGTATTTCATTTCAACCTGTCTAATCTTTTGCCTGGTATTTATTATTTCGAATTAATTAATAATGATGAAAAGAAAAAGATAAAGCTGGTGATTGAGAAATAGCTTATTAAAACGCAACAGAGTTTATCAACTTTTATTATTTAAAACGGATTATATAATTATTCTTAATTTAAAAATACTGCTCTTATGGAATTATTCATTTCAGGTTTTATAATATTAATCATACTAAATATTCAAAACAGTTTTGCACAACCTGGCACTCCCGATAGTAGTTTTAGTAAAGACGGAAAAGTATTTATGCATGTTGGCAATAAAGCTGCTGGTAATAGTGTTGCATTGCAGGCAGACGGAAAAATTGTAGTAGCAGGTTCGTCAGACGGAAATTTTGCGTTAGCACGGTATAAAAAAAATGGTTTGCCGGACTTATCGTTTGGTGTCGGTGGAAAAGTCATTACTTCTTTTAGTAACACATCGTCTGCTAATGCAGCAGCTATTCAAACGGATGGAAAAATTGTTGTTTGCGGAAATGTGTTTAACGGTTCTTATTATGATTTTGGCGTTGCCCGTTATAAACAGAACGGTACATTAGATAGCAGCTTTGGCGTAAATGGAAAGACGACGGTTGATTTTGAAGGTAACAATGATTATGCAAATGCCATGGTTATTCAGCCCGACGAAAAAATTATCGTTGCTGGCGATGCATTTGAAACTAATGGCGAACTTTCAAAAGTTGCACTCGTAAGATATAAGGCAGATGGAACAAT
>JAICKT010000335.1 GCA_025927795.1 Parafilimonas sp.
ATTTTCGCAAAACATGCTTCACTTTATCAAAACAAAAAATATTCATTACAGTATTATACATGCAAATTTTTTCATGTCTGCGTTGGTGGCTTCGTGCATAAAAAAAGAATTGCATATACCGTATGTTGTTACATTTCATGCGTTGGGTTTGGTAAGACTTGCACATCAAAAGCAAATGGATAAATTTCCTGTTGAGCGTTTTGATATTGAAAAACTGGTAGTGAAGGATGCTGATGCAATTATTGCAGAATGCCCGCAGGATAAAGAAGACCTTATCTATTATTATCATGCAAATCCATCAAAAATAACAATTGCGCCTTGTGGGTTTAATACAAAAGAATTTCATTTGATTGATAAAAAACTTGCAAGAGAAAAACTAAACTTAAACAAAGATGAAAATATTTTACTACAGTTAGGAAGAATGGTGCCACGTAAAGGCGTTGACAATGTTATACGCTCATTAAGTAAATTAAATGGCTGCTTAAAAAATACACGTTTACTTGTGGTTGGCGGCGAAAGTGATGAGCCTGATGAAACACTTACACCTGAAATCGGTAGGTTGAAAAAAATTGCTGAAGAAGAAAATGTAGCTGCGCATGTAACATTTACAGGGCGCAAAAGGAGAGATGTATTAAAATATTTTTATGCAGCGGCTGATATATTTATAACAACGCCGTGGTATGAACCTTTTGGTATTACACCGCTTGAAGCAATGGCTTGCGGCACGCCGGTTATCGGCGCAAATGTTGGAGGGATAAAGTATAGTGTTGCAGATGGTAAAACTGGTTTTCTTGTTCCGCCAAAAAACCCTGATGCGCTTGCAAAAAAAGTTAAGCATCTTATTACGGATAAGCAATTAATGGTAACAATGAAAAGGAGTGCTGTTGATCATGTAAACAGATTTTTTACATGGACAAATGTTGCTGATGCAGTTAATAATATTTATGAAAAAGTAGCCGCATCTTATCAAAAGCAAAAAACTGGAAGAATTGTTTTGTTACCAGATTTTTCTTTAAAGCAAGTAGAGAATATGCTGCATAATTCTTTCTTCCCAAGATTGAATGCACAATAATGCGCAAGGCTGTTTTTATTGATAGAGATGGAACGCTGATAAAGGATGTTCCTTATAACGCAAACCCTGCATTGATAAGTTTAGAAAATTATGCAGCGGAAATGTTGCAGGAATTTAAAAGAAAAAACTTTTTACTGATTATTATTTCAAATCAGTCAGGTGTTGCAAGAGGTTATTTTTCAGAAGCTGATGTTAATAAAATGCATGACGTCATTCAGCAAAAACTTTCAGCATTTAATGTGCAGTTAGATGCATTTTATTATTGTCCGCATTTAGTTGAAGGAACTATAAAAGAATATGCAATTGATTGTAATTGCCGCAAACCTAAGCCAGGCTTAATTTTTAAGGCTGCGAAAGATTTTGACATCAATTTAAATAACTCATGGATGATTGGCGACATTTTAAATGATGTGGAGGCAGGCAATGCAGCAGGTTGCAAAACAATATTGATAACGAATGGCAATGAAACGGAATGGATTTTAAATGCACAACGTATGCCTGATTACGAGGCGAAAGACCTTAAGCACGCAACACAAATTGTCTTAAAACATGGATTGGAAAAAGTGTAAAAATATTTTATGTATCCGTGCAGATAATATGGGTGATGTAATTATGTCAACGCCTGCTTTTCGTGCATTGAAAGAAACGTTTGATTGCAGGCTTACACTACTTACATCAAAAATGGGAAGTTTAATTGCGCCTTTTATAAAAGAGATTGATGAAACAATTGTTTTTGATTTGCCCTGGGTAAAAACAAATAATACAACTCATTCGAAAGAATGTTTAGAACTTATTGAAAAACTTAAATCATTTCAATTTGATGCGGCTATAATTTTTACTGTTTACAGCCAAAGCCCTTTGACTTCAGCTTTAATTACATACCTCGCAAATATTCCTTTACGACTTGCGTATTGCCGTGAAAATCCTTATGAACTTTTAACTGATTGGATTCCTGACAAAGAACCATATTCATTTATTCAGCACCAGGTAACAAGAGATTTGAATCTTGTAAAATCAATTGGCGCTGTTACAAATAATGAACACCTTTCTATTTGGTTTAATAAGAATGCATTTAAAACTGCTGTGGAAAAATTAAAAACAATTGGTTTCAATCAAAATAAAAAATGGATAATAGTGCATGCCGGTGTAAGTGAAATTAAAAGAGAATATCCTGAAACATTTTGGATTGACGTAATAAATATTCTTCAGCAACAAACTGAATTGCAAATTTTACTTACTGGTACTGAAAATGAAAAACCACTCACGCAACGCATTTATCAAGCAACAGGAGAAAATGTTTTCAATGCTGCCGGAATTTTAAATATAGAAGAATTCATTGCTGTGATTGCGCATGCTGAATTAGTAATATCAGTTAATACAGCAACAGTACATATCGCAGCTGCATTAAATAAACCGGTAGTTGTTTTGTATGCGCTCACTAACCCACAACATACGCCATGGTTAACAAAAAATTTAGTGTTGCCTTTTAGTGTGCCCGAAAAATTAAAAAGTAAAAATGAAGTGATTGAATTTATTAACCAATCTTATTTTAATAAACATATTGATTATCCTTCACCTTTTACAGTTGCGGAAAATGCTTTAGTGCTGATGAATAAAAAATATATAGAGCCTGCAACGCAATTAATTGTTTCAACTTAAAATAATTTATGCCTGATCTAAATGATATAAGCAAAGAAAAAGCGCCTGATAAAAAAGAAGAAATAGATAACCCTGCAGAAGCAGGCAAGAAAGCAATTGAGGCCGATAAAAAAATAAACAAGCAAGACAAAACAAGTGAGCAAAAGGATAGCGAAGAAAAAAAAGATGCTGAACAATGGCGTAACGAAGGCTGATGATCTAATCAGTATTACTCATTATTGCGATAAGCAACTACCTTTTGTTTTGCAATTCCTAAACCTTCAATTCCGCACTCAATAATATCACCGGGTTTTAAATAAACCTGCGGCTTCATTCCTAAACCAACGCCCGCTGGTGTACCGGTAGAAATAATATCGCCTGGCAACAGTGTCATAAATCGGCTTACATAAGAAATAACATAAGATACATTGAAAATAAAATTTGAAGTATTTCCATCCTGCATTTTCTTTCCGTTTAATGTTAGCCAAAGCGATAAATTATTTACATCATTTATTTCATCTTTTGTAACAAGATATGGTCCGACAGGTGCAAACGTATCACAGCCTTTTCCTTTATCCCAGGTTCCGCCACGTTCCATTTGAAATTCACGTTCACTTACATCGTTGTGCAAAACATAACCTGCAACATAATGCAGCGCATCTGCTTCTTCAACATAACTTGCTTTTGTGCCGATAACAACTGCAAGCTCAACTTCCCAGTCTGTTTTTTTTGAATTGCGTGGAATAACAATATCATCATTTGGACCAACCAATGCCGTTGTTGATTTTAAAAATATCACCGGTTCTTTTGGTGGCTCAGCACCGGTTTCTCTCGCATGATCTACATAATTTAAACCAATGCAAACGATGTTTGAAGGTCTTGCAACAGGACTTCCTAATCTTTCGCCATTTGGTACTTCAGGTAATGAAGTTTGATTGTCATCAATAAATTTTTGCAATCTTCTTATTCCGTCAGTTTCAAAAAATTGCTCATTATAATCTTCACCAAATGCAGATGTATCATATAACACATCGCCAATAGCAATTCCTGTTTTTTCTTTATTTAATTCTCCGAATCTTATCAGTTTCATGTAATAATTATTGATTGATAAAAATGTTTTAATAAGTATGTGGCTAAAGCCGGCTATTAAGATTCATTTGCCGTTGGCTTAAGCCAACGGCAATTAATAATATCACAAGGCTTTAGCCACATCATTAAATTTTAAGTATTTAATTTGATAAATCCTCCATCAACTGCATAATCAGCTCCCGTAATAAATGCTGCTTCATCGCTGCATAAAAATAAAATAGCGGAAGCAACTTCTTCCGGTTTTGCCATGCGGCCAATAGGTTGCGTTTTAGATAATTTCTCAAACATTTCCTCTTCTTTTCCTGCATAATTTTTTGCAAGAAAATTATCTACAAACGAAGTATGTACACGCGCCGGTGAAACAGAATTACAACGGATATTATCTTTCAAATAATCTTTTGCAACTGATAAAGTAATAGCGGCAACGGCACCTTTACTCATTGAATAAGCAAACCTGTCATCGAGCCCAACAAGAGCAGCAACGGAACAAAGATTTAAAATTATTCCGCCTTTATTTTTTTGCATGAGAGGAATGGCTGCAAACAAACAATTATAAATCCCTTTTACATTCACACGAAAAATACGGTCAAAATCTTCTTCACTTGTAGTATGCGCTTTACCAATATGAGAAATACCGGCGCTGTTCACCAAAATATCAATCTTCCCAATTGTATTAAATATTTCAACCGTTTGTTGCTGATTGCTTACATCACACAAATATGTTTTTGCATTTCCTCCTTCATTCTTTATGTGCAATACAGTTTCGTTTGCACCGGTTTCGTTAATATCAACAACATGAACAAAAGCGCCCTGTTTTGCGAACAACTGGCAAACCGCTTTGCCAATTCCGCTACCACCGCCGGTAATTACTGCATGTTTATTTTTAAGACTGAACATGCATCAAAATAACAGCAAAACCATTTATTGTTATCATTCGGCATAATTTTTCTTTATAATTAATAATGCACGAATCAAACAATGTCATTTTAATAACAGGAATTATTGCAGGCGTATTAACTGCTGTTTCTATGCTGCCACAGGTTTTAAAAACCATAAAAACAAAAAAAGCAGAAAATGTATCACCATTAATGCTTATTGTTCTTATTTGTGGCGTAAGCCTATGGATTGTTTATGGCATTTTAAAAAATGATCTTCCTATAATATTTACCAATGGGTTTTCTGTGCTGGTTAATTTGAGTATGCTTTTTTTAAGATGGCGCTATCGTGATAAGAAATAACTATTAACCTTTATCTTTTAATTTCTGCAATTACCTTTGCCAGCTTTATTATGAAGGCGAAAACTTTAAAGC
>JAICKT010000060.1 GCA_025927795.1 Parafilimonas sp.
ACATATTTCCAGCATGTCTGCAGGCTCTTTCATACTTAAAGCAACTGCACGTACTCTTTCCAACGCGTTTTGAATTTCTAATTCTTTATTCTGCGCTTCAACATCTTTTCTTTTTTTCTCGAGTTCTTCAATGGTTTCTTTCAGTAAAACAGAAGTAGTCTTTTTTACTTTTTCAGTTTGGTCGAGTTTAAATTCAAGAATGTTCCATTGCTTATCTGCATTTGAAATTTCTTTCAGCAATTTTTGTTTTTCTTCATCTGTTAATGCAGATTGCTGAATAAGCAGTTCTATGTTGGAGAGTTGTTGGTTCATTTTATTTTTCTTTCAGTGCTACTACACACGCCGTTAAATTATGCATGAATTTCTTTAGAAGTTTTCCTTTTAGTACATTTTCCTTTTATCGTATCTTATTCATTATTTATTTGCTGGTATTAGTCCGAGCTGTTGCATAAAAGCGAGGTTATCAAAAAAATCCTGTTCTTCTGCAATCTTTCCACCACGCATTTTTACCAATGTTACACCTTCAACATCCACATCTTTCCCAGTTGCAGGTATGCCGAAAAACGTGCCGGTATGTTTGCCTTTAAAATCCCAATACTTTACTAATTTATCGCCTTCACCAAACACATCTATAATAGTAAACTTAATATTTGAGAAACCATTTACATAATTCGCATACATAGCTCTTGCGCTGTCAATACCCACAACATCAGGATGTGCATGCATTACAACATCTGTTGTAAAATTTGAATCGTTGAACAGTTCAAGTTTGCCATGATTAATAATTTCATCCCATGTATGCGTGTACATTTTTATATTGGCTTCAACAGAATCTTTTTTTGCTGTTTCAGATTTTTGATTTGATGTGCAGGAATTAAAAAATATCAGCAGCGTAATCAATAGTGCTGATAGTTTTGGCAGTTGTTTCATTGTTTTGATTTTATGAAGAAAGTTGGTTTTTTGAATCGAGTTCCGGCTCTCAGTTAGTTTTCATTTACTTTTAATGGATAAGTGCTGTTACAATATCCCGGTGATAGTGCTTCCTATTTATATTGCAGGTAAGTTAATAATAAAAGTTGATCCTTTATTTTCTTCGCTTTCCACTTTTATTTCACCGTTGTGCGCTTTGATTATATCATAAGCTAAACTCAAACCCAATCCCGTTCCTTCTCCTGTTGGTTTTGTTGTAAAAAATGGTTGAAAGATTTTATCAACTATATTTTTAGGAATACCGTTACCGTTATCGCTTACACTTATTTCAACTTTGTTATTTATTTTTTTTGTTTGAACTATAACTGTAGGCTTATAATCTTCAAGAGCATTTTTTCTCTTTTCATTTACTGCATAAAAAGCGTTATTAAATAAGTTAAGCAGCACCCTGCTTATGTCTTGCCCAACAACATTTATTTGCCCAATGCTTTCATCAAAATTGGTTTTAAAATCTGCATTAAAACTCTTGTCTTTTGCTCTCAACCCATGAAAACTTAATCGCAAATATTCATCACATACACTATTAATATTCGTTGGTTCTTTTTGACCTGCAGACGTTCTTGAATGTTGCAGCATTCCCTTAACTATGGCTTCTGCACGTTTGCCATGATAATAAATTTTTTGCTGATTGTCTTTGATGTTATTTGAAAGTTCAAGTGCTTCTGTTATATCGCCGGATTTTAGTTCAGTTTGTAATTCATCAATTAAATCAGTATTTACTTCAGAAAAATTATTTACAAAGTTTAATGGGTTTTGTATCTCATGCGCAATGCCTGCAGTAAGTGTACCAAGCGAAGCCATTTTTTCCGAATGGATTAGTTGAGCTTGTGTTGCTTTTAGCGTTTCATGGGTTTCTGCAAGTTTATAATAGGCTTTTTCAATTTCTTTCGCGTGTTCTAATTCCCGTGCCTGGCTTTTTTCTTTTTCTTTTTTTATTGCTCTCTTTTGAAAATAGCGAACAGTATAAATTGTAATACAAATAATAATTACTGCATAAATTATATAAGCAAGATTGGTTCTCCACCATGGCCGCTTAATTATAATTTTAAGTGATGCACCTTGTTCATTCCATACCCCTTTATCGTTGGCTGCTTTTACATGAAAAATATATTCGCCTGATGGCAGGTTTGGATACATTGCTTCATGCAGGCTGCCTGCGTCCCGCCATTCGTTATCATAATTTTCCAGCGTATAACTTATTTTGTTTTTAGGTGGATTGGAATAATGAAGTACAGAAAATTCAATGGAAATATTTTTGCTGTTGTAAGGCAGTGTTATTTGCTGCGTTTCATAAACAGGTTTTTCAAGAATATGTCCTGTACCCGGAATAACTGTGCGGTTAAATATTTTTAATTCGGTAAGAAATACTTTTGGTGGCACAGAGTTTTTTTCAACTTCATCAGCATTAAAAATAGTAACACCATTAGAGCCGCCGAATAAAAATAAACCTTTGGATGTTTTTAAGAAAGAGCCATCAGCAAATAACTGACCTTGTATGCCGTCTGCAATAGAGAAATTATTGAACTGCTGTGTGCTTAAATTAAAACGACTCAATCCTTCAAACGTACTTAGCCACAAAGAATTATTTTTTTCATCCGGTAAAATACTTTGAATGCTCATGGATGGCAATCCATCGTTACGTGTATAAGTTAAAATTTTTTTTGTTTCAACATTATACTTGCTTAATCCACCCTGCCATGCACCTACCCATGCTATACCATTTTTATCTTCATAAAAAGAATTTATATCCTGTGTTATAAACACATCTCCCTTTGTCTTATCAAAGCCGTGTCTTTCTATTTTATCGTTATCATAATTGTATAAAAACAAACCATTATCAGTAGTTAACCAAAGCCCATGCTTATTACTTTCATAAGCCTTTGTTATTTGGTTGCTGCCTGCATCACTGCCTTCTATTTTGCTTAAATCATATCTTGTGAATGCTTTCGCTCCTTTGCTTTTTTTAAATAACCCTGTTAAAGTGCACAGCCATTCATTTTGTCTGCTGTCTTTAAAATGATAGAGAATTGTAATTGTATTATCAGGTGCACCCGGCAACGATATCGGCTTAAGCTGATACGTTCTTTCAGATAATTGAAATAATTTTTTATAGCCACTAATGCATAATTCACCGGGCATATTTTCCCAAAGAGAAAAAACGCCGTCTAACCCACCGGGCAAACGAGCGAAAGGAAATGGTGTTAAAACTCCTGTGCGTGTATCTAATACATTTACTCCTGAAGTATTTGCAGAGCCGCTTGTGCCAATCCAAACTCTTCCATCACTCGCTTCATAAATGAAATTAGCCCAGCCCGATGTGATTGAATTTTTATTTTCCTTGTTATAGATATACGAGTTAAGCTGTGCTTTATTTTCATATTTAATTAAGCCGCTAGTTGATGAGCCAATCCATAAAGTTCCATAACTATCTACTATAAGATGATTTGCGAGTGTATGTTCCAGTTCTTTTTTTACGCCGCTGTTAAATACTGAAAACTTACCTGTTTTACGATTGAAGTATTGAACGCCTGTATTAGATGTTATCCAAATATTGTTGGAACTATCCAAAGCAATAACTGTTCGCATTAAATCATTTCTAACAGGTAAAATAACTTTATCAGAAATCCAGGTTTTATAAATGCCTGTGTTGGGGTCTAAATCATACAATCTTGAAGTTGTTGTAATTATCCATACATGTCCTCTGCCATCAATTTTAATATCTGAAGGGTACTCATTATTTTTTGTTAGCCCGTTGATTGGTAAAGAAACTTTAGTAATGTTTTTTGCGGTGTCAATTTTAAATAAACCCGAATAACTTAACAACCAAATATTACCGGCTTTATCTCTTGCCATACTTATTATATTTTGTATGGAAAGACTATCCGGATTAATAAACTTTTTTATTTTATTATCTTTTTCATCTTTATATAAAAGCGCAGAAAAAACTGTTTCGTTTAAATAAGTGTTTACGCCGAAATAAATACGACCATTGTTATCCTCACACATTGCAGCAACAAGCAATTCTACATTGGCAGCATGATTTACCAAACTTGCAAATTCATACTGCCTGAATTTTTTTAAAACAGGATTATAAACATTAAGAAATGACGGGCTGCTTCCGATCCATATTTGTCCTTTATGATCTTCAAAAAGCGACCATATTATTAAACCTTGCAAAGAAGTTGTATCGTTAGGGTTTGAATAAAATCGCTTGAACTGGTAGCCATCAAACCGGGCTAAGCCATTTATAGTTCCAGTCCATATATAACCAAACTTATCAACCAATAATGTGTTTACCTGTGCGCCCGGTAATCCATCATTTTCTGTGTACTGTGTTAGGTTACCTGAATTAAGCTGTGCATGTATCGTTAAAGAAATAACGATACTTAAAATAAGCAGAAGTACAGCCTTCAGGTTCATTTCGAAAATTAAGAATTTAAAATGATTCGAAATTCACTTCCTTCACCTTCTTTACTTGCCACCTTTATTGTTCCGTTATGTTCTTTAGTAATAATATCATAAGCTAAACTCAAACCCAAACCAGTTCCTTGTCCTGTTGGTTTGGTTGTAAAGAATGGCTGAAAGATTTTGTCAATAATATTTTTAGGAATGCCTTTGCCATTGTCTTTTACAATTATTTCAACCTTATTGTTTAATCTTTTTGTTTGAACTGATATGGTTGGATGATAGCTTTCATCTAAAGTTTTCTTTTTTTCATTCACTGCATAAAATGCATTATTAAAAAGATTGAGCAACGCCCTTCCAATATCCTCGGGAACTATATTTAGTTGTTCAATCGAATCATCAAATTCTGTTTTTAAATCTGCATTGAAAGATTTATCCTTTCCACGCAGACCGTGGCAGGAGAGACGCAGATACTCATCACACAAAGCATTAATATCTGTTAGCTCTTTTACGCCTGTACTTTTTCTTGAATGCTGCAGCATGCTTTTTACAATAGCATCGGCACGCTTACCATGATGGGTTATTTTTTCAAGATTTTGTTTTACATCTTCTGCGATAGTTTTTACTTCAGCTGTATTTCTTTTATTTACTTCATCAATCATTTCATTTATTAATTCACTACTTACTTCAGAAAAATTATTTACAAAATTTAAAGGATTTTGTATTTCGTGTGCAATGCCTGCAGTTAGTTCGCCAAGCGAAGCCATTTTCTCGCTTTGTATTAATTGCGCCTGTGTGGCTCGTAATTTTAATAAAGTTCTTGCTACTCTTTTATTATTACGCCAAAGTAAAATTGCTATGATTAAAAATATTGCGGCTGTAAAAATTACTACGAATAACTTTATTTTATTCTGATATTTTATTCTTGCTGTTTCAATTGCCTGCTGTCTTTGTTGCTCGTTAAATTTTATGTCCTGCACTTTTCTTATTTCTGCAGCGCTAAATAAACTGTCTTTGGTTGCAATACTCAATTGCTGGTAATAAAATGCACTGTCAAATTGTTTTTTTTCTGTAAATAACTCAGTTAAAAAACTGCTTATTTCAAGCACTTGTTTAAAGAACGGTGCTGCTCTTGCAATATTTAAAGCCTTTTTTCCATAAAGCATGGAAGAATCAAACTTTGATCTTTGCTTAAAAATTTTTGCCAATCCATAATAGTTTGATGTAAGCACTTCATTGTCCGCCACCGTTTCGGCATACGGAATACTAAGACGATAATATTTTGAAGCAAGCGCTGTATCATTTATAGAAAGGTAAGTTTCGCCATACGTATTTAAAATTGCGCCCATCATATTTTCATCATTCAGCAATTTTGCAAACGTGTAAGACTGATTAATATAAAATAATGCAGAATCCGCCTTTTGCATGCGTTGGTAATTAGAAGCCAAAGAATAATTATCGTATAAAATCGCTGAACTGTCTTTTGCTTTCTCATCTTCATGTTTTGCTTTGAAAAGATAAAACAAGGCATGTTGATAATCCTGTTCTTCAGTGTACACTGCAGATATATTAAAATATGCTACAGCAATATTATCCCAGTCTTTTAGCTCTTCTTTTATTTTTAAATATTCAAGATAATATTCGAGCGCTTTTGCATTATCGCCAATATGAAAATAAACATTGCCTAACGCATTTATACAAATGGCTTCTCCTTTACGATTATCAATATCTTTTGCAAGTTGTAAGCCTTCTAACGCATACTTTAATGCAGTATCAGGATAAGAAGCGAGATACGCATAGCTTAACCCTTCCAAAATATTTATACGCTTTGCACCATCTTCTGTAACAGGCAATAATTTTTTCAGACTATCGGTTTCTGTATTTTGCGCTTTTGCAGTAATACAAAATAAAACTAATGCAGCAAGTATTAATATTCTCATCCTTCAGATAACATATAAGTTTTAATCCAGAATTTATTATCTATTAAAAATAAATATCGTGCTTAAAATGCAAAACAAATATTTGTATGAACTGTGATTTTTACTGGATGTACTGTTAGCGGATAATTTATGCGATCACGATTTATAAAAATTACATGATTACAGTTCAGGCAATGGGCAATGTAATAATAAACCTTGTTCCTTCTCCTTCTTTGCTCTCGGCTTTTATAGTTCCGTTATGTTCTTTGGTGATAATGTCATAACTTATAGATAAACCTAATCCCGTTCCTAAGCCGGTTGGCTTTGTAGTGAAGAATGGCTGAAAAATTTTATCAACAATGTTTTGCGGGATTCCGTTGCCATTATCTTTTACAATTATTTCAACGCCCCCATCCCCTGAAGGGGAGTTGATACGGCGTGTAATAATTGACACTGTTGGCTTGTAAGATTCTTCACTTCCCTTTAGGGACTGAAGGCTTTTTCTTTTCTCTGTTACGGAATAAAAAGCATTGTTGATTAAATTCAATAACACTCTTCCAATATCCTGCGAAACAATATTTATTTTATCAATACTTTCATCAAAATCAGTTTTAAAATCTGCATTAAAGCTTTTGTCTTTTGCACGCAAGCCATGAAAACTTAACCGCAAATATTCATCGCATAAATCATTAATATCTGTAAGCTCTTTTTGCCCGCTGCTTGTTCTTGAATGCTGCAGCATACCTTTTACAATAGCATCTGCGCGCTTACCATGATAAATAATTTTAGTATTGTTTGCTTTAATGTCGTTGCAAAGCAACTTTAATTCTTCTGAAATATTAATATTGGACGAGCTTAAAATTTCGTCAATCAGTTCTGTATTTACTTCAGAAAAATTATTAATAAAATTCAACGGGTTTTGTATTTCGTGTGCTATGCCTGCTGCTAGCTCGCCGAGTGAAGCCATCTTTTCTGCGTGTATAAGTTGTGCCTGTGTAGCTTTTAAATTATGTAAAGTAGTGCTTAGTGTTTTATTGGTTGCAGATAAAGTTTCGTTTGTATTTTTTAATTCCTGCTGCGCTTTAGAAAGCGCCTGCACCATGTTATTAAATACCTGTGCCAATTCGCCGATTTCATCATTTGCATAATTTGTAATAACAGGTGTTAAATCTCCTTTACCAACTTTTTTTGCAGCATTGCTTAAAGCCACTACAGGTTTTGAAATATTTTTTGATAACCAGAAACTAATGATCATGCCCACCAACAAAATACATGCGCCCACAAGTAATGAAGTAAGACGAATGCTTTTTTTTGTTTTGTTTATTTCATTGGTTGAAAAAGCAAGCAATATATCGCCGGACATAAATGAAGTTTTGAAACCGGCGCGTTTTACAATGGCAGAATTATTTGAAGTTATTTGTAAAGATGGATGCACATTAGAAGGAACGGTTTGAAAAATACTTTGTTTAAGTGTATAATTTGTGTGCGCATCATTCCATATTGTATCTGTTTGAACAAGACTTACAAAAAGGAGGTCAGGCTTATCTTTTACATATTCCATTGCAGTTTTTACGCCTTCGAAATTTTCTTCGTTTAAAGCAATTTTTACACCTAAGGCAACGGAATTAGCAAGATTTTGCACCTGGCTGTCGTATGCTTTCAACAAATAATTTCCTTCCTGTTTTGGAAAATAAAAAAGCGAAAAAAAAGTAAACAGCAAAACTATAATAAGCACTGCCGCCCGAATTTTAATTTTAATCGGAATAAACATTTGTAATAATCTTAAACGAAAATCTGCGCCATAAATTTCAGCAAAATTGTTTAAAGCATTTTTTTGCCATCTATTAGAACAATGCGTGTATCTGCAGATGCAGGCGGCTGATCAATGATGCCAATAGCGCCGGGATTTTCAGCAACAAAACTTTCAAGTTCTGAAGTGGTATTAAAAAAAGCTGGCGCATCTGCCTTACCTTCAAATACCAGTGCCAGCCAAAACTTTTTTAATTCATCACTGCTCATATCATAAATTTTTTGGCAGGTATAAGCACCACCGGGCGTACTTGTTTTCATTAATGCAATAGATATTTTATTGCCATTGCGCCAACGCTGTTTCTCACCTAAAAAAATTGATTTTAAATCAGAGAGTTTTAATTCTGCAGGCGCTCCTTTATCATTGCTTATAACAGTAAGCATTTCGTTTTGTGAACGGGCATTTATACTTGAAAAAATAAAAACTATACATAGAAGGGCTTGTATAAAAAACACAAACCTTCTTCTTAAATTTTGTATGCTTGTTATTCTTTTCATGTTTTAAAAACCAATAGCTACCTGCAATGTTACTTTATCATCATTTCCTTCTAACTCTTGTTTTGTATGCTGATATTCTAACTTAACTACAGCGAGATAATTTATTTGGTATCTTAAACCAAGAATAAACGCAGTAGTATTATCTTTTCTAAATAATATTTCTCCATCCTGGTAATGTAAATCATCATAGCGTATATATGGAATTATTTTTTGCGTAACCTTATAACCTGTGTAGATATAAGTTGCAAATGTGTGTTTGGTGCCTGTTGTATCGGTATGATTTAAAGCCGTTGTACTTTCTGCAAGCAGCTCGAATTTTTTACCAAAATAAGCAAATGAACCTGTAATTAATTGCTGGTTTACTTTCCAGTTTATGGTTTTGTCTTCAACAGTTGCGCCTTTAGATATTACATCATTATAATAAGATGCGCCAATGCGCATTTTTTCAACCGGCTTTATATGCACCGCTGCTGTTATTGATTTATATTTATCATTATCCGCTACAGGCGATGAACCGAGCCCATTGCCAATTACAAAATCGTAACCAAATTTTAAGTTACCCAAATCATGCCCCTGAAAATTTACGCCCGTTGTATGCAAGGGAATAATTTGGGCGTCAAATAATAAAGGTCTTCCAATGGTTGGATAGAAAACCCGGCCGTGATGATACATATCATTCCAGTAATTTATAGGTGTATGTATTTTGCCAAGAATAATATTGTGATTGCCGTAATAATTATATTTTACAATGATGCGTTCAATGCTAACATTAAAATTGCTCGGAGAAGATTTTTCGTACTTGAAAACACTTTCACCTAAAAACGAAAAGCGATCATTTAATTGTGAAGTGATAAATAAATCCTGTTCATCAAAACCAAACGAAGCTTTTTTATCATAAGAAGTTAATACATCAGCAAAGCCTTTGATAGTTGTGTTCTGTCCATATGTTTTTGCAGATAATAAAAAGCTGCAAATTATAAAGCAGCAATAAAAAATGCCAGCCTTATTTATTTTTCGGGCCTGCGTGTTCATGTTGGTTTAGTTAATAAGCACTTCAAATATAGTTAGGGAATTAAATAGAGCAGGATAAATTAAAATAGTTTTACATGATTTTTTTCTTTTCATTTCTTTATTATGTAACAGGTAATTGAATTATAAATTCTGTTCCGTTGTCTTCTTCGGTTGTGCGTGTTGAAGGCGGGCTTTCAACTTTAATTGTTCCTCTGTGCACTTTTGTAACAACATCGTAACTCAAACTCAAGCCTAACCCGGTTCCTTCGCCTGGCGGCTTTGTTGTAAAAAATGGTTGAAAAATTTTATCAATTATGTTTTGTGAAATGCCCTTACCATTATCTTTTATAACTATCTGCACAACATTATTTATTTTTTTTGTTTGAACGGAAACTGTTGGCTGATATGCTGTATGTTCACCAGGCAGGGTTTCACCCGCAGCTTTTTTCTTTTCATTTACTGCATAAAACGCATTATTAAAAAGGTTCAGTAACACTCTTCCAATGTCCTGCGGAGCAATATTTATTTTGCCGATGTGCTCATCAAAATCTGTTTGCAGCGTTGCGTTGAAGAGTTTATCTTTCGCTCTTAGTCCGTGATAACTTAGCCTTAAATAGTCACTTGCCAATGCATTAATATCTGTTGGTTCTTTTTCGCCTGTGTTTTTTCTTGAGTGCTGCAACATGCCTTTTACAATGGCATCTGCACGTTTGCCATGAAATGAAATTTTCTCATTGTTTTGCTTTATATTATTTGCAATAGATTTAATTTGATTTACATCGGCTTCATTATTCATTTCTTCAATCAGTTCATTATTTACTTCAGAAAAATTATTTACGAAGTTTAGCGGGTTTTGAATTTCATGTGCAATGCCGGCGGTTAATTCTCCCAGCGAAGCCATCTTTTCACTTTGTATAAGCTGTGCCTGTGTTGCCCTTAATTCATTTAATGTTTTTTCAATTTCCGATTTTTGTTTATTTAAAATATAATTTGATTTTCTTTTATTTTGAAATGCATAAAACGCAACGCCGGCAAGCCCCAGCATAAGTATCAGTCCAATAATAAGCGCAGTTTGTTTTGTTTTAAATACTTCAACTTTTTTTTCCTGGTTTGCTTTTGCTGCCTGCTGCTTTTTATCAAATTCATAATTCATAGAAAGCTCAGTGGCTTTTCTTATATTCTGTTTGCTTCTTACTGAATCTGTAATCTCTGCATATTTTTTATAAGCTTCCAGTGCTTTTTGATATGCGCCGGTTTTTTCATAGCATTCAGAAACATTAAAATATGTACTGCTTGATTGGTTATCGTATATATCTGCAGCTTTCATTGCACTTAATGCTTTCTCATAATAGTTAATGGCTTCTGCAAACTTTCCCTGCATTTTTAAAATAAACGCTAAATCAGAATTTGTTTGAAAAATGTTTAAGGGCTGCTGCGATGAATCTGCAATTAATATGGCATGCCTGGCCATTTTTTCTGCCATTGGTATTTTTTGCATTTGTGCCAATTGTGATGCTGCCCTTGATAAGGATGATGCCTCCATTCCTTGGTCTCCTGTTTCTTTTCCAAGTTTGTTTGCAATCATAGCATAATCATAAGCCCTTTGATGTTGTCCAAGCCCATCATAAATAGAAGCAAGATTGGAATAACCATATAACTGCACATTTTTTATTTCAGCTTTCTTTGCAAGAGCAATTCCTTTAAGCAAAGCCTGTATTGCATTTGCTGTATCCTCAATTGCCTGATACGTAAGCCCTAAATTTAGATTTACATAAGCCAGGTTCTTTATGTCATTTAATTGTTCGGAAGATTTTAATGACTTCTGATAATATATCAATGCCTGCGAATAGTTTGATTGCATTTGATAAGAAGTGGCGATGTTTTGGTACATCGAATTCAATCTTTTTATATTGTGCAATTTTTCTGCAAAAATTGCGGCTCTTTTAAAAAAAAATATAGACCTGTCATAGTTGCTCTGCATACCATACAAAATGCCATAAGTAGAATACAATAATAAAAATCCTGCAGAGTCATTTGTGTTTACATATATTTTTTCGGCGCTTTCAAGATTTTCTTTGGCTGAATCATACTTGCCTTTAAAACAATAGTTGGTTGCAAGTCTTGTTCTGCTGTCCGCTTCGCCTTTTGCATACTTTATCCTCTGCGCCTCAGCAACATTTCTTATGCCTAAAGCAATAGCAGAATCAAGATTAACTTCCTGTAAAAGTGCTATTTTATCATTTATGCGATTAACCCTTGCAGTATCAGAAGTTGCTTTGTTTATCAATGCAGTTATGCTATCTAATTTGCGTGTTTGACTAAAAGTATTATTTAAACAAACGGCAATAAAAAAGATAGTAACAAAAAACTTCATGGGCATAATATCTTAATATGTTTTGGTTTAAGGCTGTAATACACTTACTTCAATTGCTGATTAAAGGTAACCGAATAATAAATTCGTTGGGTTAATAAAAAGACACAAATTTTTATGCGAAGAAATTAAGCTGTAAATAAAGATCACTGCTTTAGCTTATTTAGCTTTATAGTATGAAGCAGAAAGAAATGATAGAAATTATTGAAGAAGTATTTAAAAACATAGATAAACTATGCGGTAAAATCTTAAAAAATTTTAATGCAGATGATATACACGATTTTCGGGTAGAAGTAAAAAAACTAAGGGCATTTTTGAGATTGCTTGATATAAAAAGAGACAGAGCAATAATTCCGAAGCAGCTTAAAACTTTTTACAGGTATGCAGGTAATGTTAGAAATATTCAGTTATATGAACAAACTCTTTTTGAATATATAAAAGCTCATGATGTTAAAAAGCCTGATGAATATATTAAGCTATTGAACAATGAAAAAAAATACTGGAAAAAAGAAGCATGCAACCTTGTGAAGGATAATGATTTTTCAAAAACAAAGAAAAAAATATTGAAAGGATTACCTGCCAAACTTGAGAAATCAGGCATAAAAAAATTCGTGCAAAATAACCTGGATAATCTTAAGCTGCAACTTCATTATCTGAATGATGATAATACATTGCACAGCGTCCGTAAAATTTTAAAAGATATTTTTTATAACTGGGATTATATAAAATATTATGCAGTTTTGCCGGCCGCTATTTCAAACAGAGAAGCATTAAAATTACTTACCGCAACGCTTGGAGAATTCATAGATAAATTTATGCAGCTTGAATTTTTAAAGCCTGTTTATCTTGATAAAATAAATAATGAGAATGAAAAAATCTTATTGAAGAAAATAAGAACATCGTGGTTGCGGAAAAAACGCGCCATTAAAGAAAAGCTTCAACCAGAGCTTGCTAATTTAAAGCAGCAGCTAATTAATCTTGAAGTATCAGTTGGATAAACCAGCCATGTTGCTAAGTGATGATTGCCGGATAAAAATAATTGTACGGTTATTGAGTCTAATTATTTTGCTCATTTGAAAATATAACATGAAACCGACAAATATTAATGAACTATAAGCTTATTATACTAATTATTTACTGTCTTATTTTAATTTTTGTTTGCCTGCGAATATTATATGATACACATAGCAGCACCAAAACAATTGCTTACTTGTTTCTTTGCATTTTTATTCCCGTGTTCGGCATACTCTTTTACCTGGCATTCGGTGTCAATTACTGGAAAAATAAATTGTATTCAAACAAAACGTATGAGAATAATAAGATGCTTAATGAGCTAAGGAAAAAAATTCCTGAATACAATAAATGTACTGTTGATCCAAAAAAAATTTCAGATGATGATACTACAGAAATAGCCTCGATGTTATTAAAAGATTTGCGCAGCCCCCTTACCCGTAATAACCAGGTAAAGCTTTTGCTGAATGGCGAAGAAAAATTTCCTGAGTTAATAGAATGTCTTAAAGCGGCTAAGCATCATATTCATATTGAGTATTACATTTTTGAAGGGAAGATAGGCGAAACTATCATTGAAATATTAATAAAAAAGGCAAAGGAAGGTGTGCAGGTGAAGTTTATGTATGATGATTTTGGGAGTCCTTCTATAAAAAAGAAAACAGAAAGAAAAATGCAATCAGCAGGCATTGAAGTCTACCCTTTTTCAAAAGTGATTTTTTATTTATTGGCAAACCGTATTAATTATCGTAATCATCGTAAAATAGTAGTAATAGATGGGCGCACAGGTTTTGTTGGCGGTATTAATGTAAGCGATAAATACATCAACAATAACAAACAAAAATTATATTGGAGAGATACACACGTGCGTATTGATGGGCCCGGCGTTTATTACCTGCAATATCTTTTTATAACAGACTGGAATTTTTGTTCCTCAAAAAAGCTAAAACCTGAGGAAGCATTTTTTACTCCATGCGATGATATTAAAGGAAAAGCATTTGTTCAAATAACAGGCAGCGGGCCTGATTCTACAGAACCATCTGTATTGTTTTCGGTTTTAGAAGCTATTAACCTGGCAAAAGAAGAAATACTTATTACTACGCCATATTTTATTCCGGGCGATAGCATTACAAACGCATTAAGGATTGCTGCTCTTGGCGGCGTTATTGTAAAGTTGTTGGTTCCTGAAAAAGGTGATTCCAAAATAGTGGATGCCGCTTCTGCAAGCCACTACAATTCTTTGTTGCAGGCGGGCGTTGAAATTTATCTTTATAAGAAGGGTTTTATACATGCGAAAACTTTAGTAACAGATGGTAAATTATCAATGGTTGGAACAGCGAATATGGATCACCGCAGCTTTGAATTAAATTTTGAAGTGAATGCTATTATTTATGATGAGGATTTTTCTAAAAAATTGCGAAACGTGTTTTTTGAAGATATTAAACACACAAGAAAATTAGATGCAAAACGATGGTATAAACGGTCGTTGTTAACACAGCTTCCCGAGAAAGTTGCGCGGCTGCTTTCACCTTCTTTATAAAAATTATAAGGGATTGAAGTAATTCTGGTTAAACTGCGACAGCGTTATTTTGACAATAAAAATTTTTATTTCTTTGGATAAAGCCGATTGTTTATCTCTATAACCCACACTTAAGTCTGTGGTTAATTGAAAACATTCATTTTCGGCCTTGCCAAAGCTTCTTTAAACTAATTGCCTGCTATACGTTTACCAAAAGTTTTTATTACCTGCCAGTTCCATTTTGCAAAGCGCCCTCTTTGTACAACCAGTGTGTTATCAATTGCAGGATATAGATAATAATGAAAAGCAAATTCTTCTTTCGGGTTTTGCCATCCTATAATTTGCCCGAAGCGCAGGTCATTAAATATTAATGTATCCTGTTTTTTTTCGATGGTATAAAACTGTTGAGAAAAACGAATGAGCTGCTGCACTTCTTTTTTATTTAGCATAGTATCAATTAAAAAAGTGTTGCGGGTAAATTTTTCAAG
>JAICKT010000082.1 GCA_025927795.1 Parafilimonas sp.
ACAGAATTTTATCTCATAAAAAATGCGTTCAACCATTCAAAACAATTCTATTGAATAACCAATTTTCCGATCTTGCTGAAATGAAAAATCAAAAAACCTAGCGACAATAAAAAAAGAAAACCCGCAGCCATCATAAACGTTGAAGATAATGACAGATTTTTTAAAATCGGTGCTATAACAACCGGGGATAAAAATTGTCCTAAAAACCAAAACGTGGTGAGCTTCCCAATTTCTTTACCCCGAATTTCGGGCGGCGCAATTTTCATTACCCACATATTTGTATTTGGTATCATCATGCCCATACCCAACCCGCATAACATCATTGCCACAACAACCAAAACATAAGTGGTGGAAAAAGCAATGCATATAAAACCCGCAGCCATCAATAAATATCCAATAGAAAAAATAGAAAGAAAACTAAGACGCGCTTTTATTCTTGAATACGAAAAAGATGACATCGCCGAAAACAATGTACTTATAGCGATAGCTGCGCCGATTAAAGAATTTTTTTCAACACCAATTGATTTTAAATAGAATGGTATTTGCACAGGTATTAAAAAGAAAATAATCCACATTATCATGATATTAAAAAATAACAGCCATATTATTGGCGGCGCTTTTAAATACTGATGCGTTTCATTTCTTTTTTCTACAACTGCCGGCTCACGTAAAAAAATAATTGTAAGCGGAAGAACCAATAAAGAAGTTAAATAGATGAGGAAAGGATAACGCCAGCTAATGTCTGCAAGAATACCTCCTAAAACAAGAAACAAAATTCCGCCTATTGACATAAACGCTATTTGCAAACCAACAAATTTCTGTCGTTGTATTCCTTCAAAGTAATCCGCTATTAATGTTATTACTATTGTCATTGACATGCCAACTGATAAGCCGAGTACTGCTCTTGAAATAAGTATGTAATAAAGATTGTTTAAAAAATATCCTCCTACTCCTGAAACAGCATAAAGGACAAGTGCGAACCGCAAAATTTTCAATCTTCCGCGGCGGTCAATCAAACGCCCTGTAACAGGCGAAACAATTGCAATCATTAAAGCGGGAATCGTTAATACCATCTTTACAATAAACGCAGCATTTTTTACACCTGCGAATGCTATTGTCATTTGTGGTAATGCCGGCGAAATTGTAATTACCGACATTATTGTAAGGCTGCTTACAAGCAAAAGTGTAAGCTTTACCTGCCATGTTTTGGTTTCCATTATTTGCTTACTGTTTTAAATGAATAATCTGGTTAACGGTACAATCAGCGATTGGTTATCTTTAAAGCATGTTAGGTACAGGTAGTAAACTTAATCATTTATTTAAGAAGAAAAGTTATCTTATGATAATTGTTTTTTGCTGTTTATTTTTTTCATGGAAAAATAGCGCGCCAAAAAAAACACCTAACATCGTTTTAATTCTTGCTGATGATTTAGGCTACTCAGACCTTGGATGTTTTGGAAGTGAAATTTCAACACCGAATCTTGATTCTCTTGCACAGCATGGACAAATATTTACTAATTTTTATACAGCGGCTGCATGCTCACCTTCACGCGCAATGTTACTTTCAGGAGCAGATAATCATATTGCGGGATTGGGAGACATGGCTGAACATGTTCCCGCTATGCCGAATGAAATTGGCAAGCCCGGTTATGAAGGTTTTTTAAATAGTAAAGTGATTTGTGTTGCGCAGTTATTAAAGGATGCAGGTTATCATACATACATATCAGGTAAATGGCATTTGGGATTAGAGCCGGAACAAAGCCCTACTGCAAACGGATTTGAAAGATCATTTGCTTTGCTGGATGCTTATGCGAATCACTTCGCTCCTGATAAACGAGAAAGTTCTTTTTGGCAGGATGGCAATTATACTGATTATCCTGACGGACAATATTCAACTGATCTTTATACTGATAAGATGATTGATTTTATAAAAAAAGATCATGAAGATAACAAGCCATTTTTTTTGTATGCAGCTTATACTTCACCACATTGGCCATTGCAGGCACCACAAGAATACATTGAAAAATATCATGGCAGGTATGATATAGGTTACGACAGTTTGCGGTCTTTTCGTTTTAATGCTTTAAAGAAAAAAGGTATTGTTGCAAAAGATGTTGTGCTGCGGCCGCTTCCTTCTGTAAAAGGTGACCTGTATAATATTTCACATATTCCTTTACTGCATTGGTCATCGCTAGATAAAAACGAACAAAAAATTGAAGCAAGGAAAATGGAAATTTATGCGGGCATGATTGATAACCTTGATTACAATATTGGCAGATTAATTCAATACTTAAAAGAGATTGGTGAATACGATAACACTTTATTTGTTTTCTTTTCTGATAACGGACCGTCTTCCGCTGATATAAATGCAACACCCGATAAATCTAATCCTTATCCATACATGGGCACTGCGAATTCATTTGTTGCTTATGGCTCACAATGGGCGCATGCTTCAAGTGCTGTAAATAGTTTTTATAAAGGATACAGTGCTGAAGGTGGCATTCATTCACCCATGATTATTAAAATGCCATACCAGGAAAAGAGTAATGATATTGATACAGCATTTTCCACCATTATGGATTTGGCTCCAACATTTCTTGATATTGCAAATGCAAAATATCCTTCTGTTTATGATGGCAAAACTTTAGTTCCATATAAGGGAAAATCATTACTTCCTTTACTAACTAAAGAAAAAAATAAAATTCATAATGATGATTATGTAATGGGCTGGGAACTTTTTGGAAGATGTGCGCTGAGAAAAGGAAAATGGAAGATTACTAAAATAGAACCGCCTTTTGGTAACGGTGTTTTTGAATTATTTAATATAGATGATGATCCAACTGAATCTCACGATTTATCTAAACAATATCCTGCTAAATATAACGAGCTTTTGAATGAATGGAAAGCTTATGTAAAAGATAATGGCGTGATTTTATCTGATTCATCACAATAATAAAAGAATATAAAAAAATCATCAATCTTATCACGTTCTGATAAAACTGATGATCTTTTTTTAATTAAATTTTGTTTTTATTTATTAGTTGTTGGAGGGGCTGGCAAAATAAATGGTGATGGCTGAGGAACTAAAGGCTCCAGTTTCTTATTTGCTAATCCTGGATGATCTGCCCCAATAAAGTTTGCCCTGAATGCAAAATATGTCATCGGTATTAATGGTGTTGGATCTCCATTATTCTCTGTAATATTTCCGCGATAAGGATTTAAATATTCCCACACAATTTTACCGTCAGGTGTTACTTCAAAGAAACGAGCTTTAGGACCTTCATTAATAAAAGTGTTTCCGCTTTTTAATCGTTCAGCACCCGAAATAAAACTACCATGGAAAGAGATTGTATCAGGTGCCATATAAGTCCAGACAGGTTTTTCTGGTCCAAAAGTTTTATTTGCCTCTAAATAATAATTGCCTTTACTGTCTGTCGGAGGTTTTATTTCAAATATCATAGAGTAATTCATGCTATCACCCATATAAGGAATATCATTATTATAAACAGTGAGATCACCTTCTCCCGGGTATCCTTTTTGTATCCATCGAACATCATGTTGTCCAAACAATTTTTCATTTGTTGAATCACCTCTTTGATAATTTTTTGGATTTCCCCAGCGATAAAGAAAATCTCCGCCTTTACCCCAACGCCCACCTTTATGTGTTGCTGCCTGTTGGGTTGTGGTGCTGTGATCGATAATAAATATTTCACTCAGATTAGGTGAGCTAAAAACAATCTGATCAAGATCTGCATTATATTTTATAGCATTAAAATGAAAGATGTCTGCACCAAGATTTCCTGCAGTAGCATTTGGTCCTTCCATTCCTTTTGCCTGCAAAGCTTCTACACTATCCTGCGATATAGCAGGAGGCAATTTTGGACCCATATTAACGTCCAATAATTCAGGATGATCTGCCGGCTTACCATAGTTAGATTTTTTGGGATCAAAGTCTTGTATCAAATGATCTTTCAAATGCCACTCCCATACGATTTTGCCTCCATTTTTTCCTTCAGGTGCTATCTCAATTATTTTTTCTAACCATGGTCCATCTTTAGGTGTTTTCTCCGGCTTTCTTCCCATTGCAATTGCTCTGTCATATGATTCGGCTTCATACGCTATTGCGAGAATATGACCATTGGGCATCACATTAAAATCATGGTGTATGATTTCTGTATCATTTGCCAATTCAAAATTCCAAAGTATTTTATTGTCCCAACTTATTTTTTGCAACCGCCCGTAAGGTCCGCCAAAACCAAAGGTTGGAAAATCAGGATCAAATTCACCAAGCATAATAGAGCCATCATTTTGCAGATAAGCATTAAATGCACCGTAACTGCCTTTCCATTCGTGTACAACTTCACCTCTTCGGTTAAGCAGATATACATAAGGAGAATTAGGTACAGCAAAAATTATATATCCATCGGCAATACCCGGAGTATTAATTTTTAAACCCCTTGGAATATGAAGCCCAAACATGTTCCTGTCTTTAGGCGGCGCTGTTTTTTTTGAAGTAGAATCATTGTTAGGAACCTGGCTGTAAGACCATAATGTAAAACACATGGACACATACAGAAGCAGAGATATTTTTTTCATTTGAAACGTTAGTTTGATTTTTATATAAATTGTTATTGGTTGTTGTTTGCAGGCTGAGGCAACACAAATACTTTAGGCTGCGGATTTAATGGCTCCAGTTTTTTATTTGCCAGTCCGGGATGATCTGCAGGAATAAAATTCGAACGAAATGTAATGTAGGTTAATGGTACTGCCGGCACAGGATCACCATTCAGCTTGTGAACATCTCCGCGGTAAGGATTTAAATATTCCCAAACCATTTTTCCGCCTTTAGTTACTTCGAAAAATCTTCCTCTGGCTCCTTCATTAATAAAAGTATTGCCGTTACTCATGCGCTGTGCACCCGAAATAAAGCTGCTCCAAAATGAAAGCGAATCTGGCGCCTGGTATACCCAAACAGGTTTTTGCGGTCCGTAAGTTTTTCCTTTCTCTATTATGTAATTGCCTTTGCTATCTGTAGGCGGAACAATCTCATAAATGGCAGAATAATTTATACTGTCACGTGAAGGGCTATAATGATTATTATCAAATATGGTTAAATGTCCTTCGCCCGGCAATCCTTTTTCAATCCAGCGAACATCATGCTGCCCGAATAATTTTTCATCAGTTGAATCTCCTCTTTTATAATTCTGAGGATTGCCCCAGCGATACAGAAAATCTCCTCCTTTTCCCCAACGGCCGCCTGTATGACCTGCAGCCTCTTTAGTTGTGGTGCTGTGATCTATAATAAAAATTTCGCTGATATGAGGCGAACTAAAAACAATTTGATCTAAATCTGCATTGTATTTAATAGCATTAAAATGATAAACGTCCGAGCCCATATTTTCGGCCGTTTGGTTTCTCCACATTATTCGTCCCTGCTTTTTTAATATATCTACACTATCCTGCGAGATGGCTGGCGGTAACGGCTCTCCAACATTAATATCTAATAATTCAGGGTGGTCTGCAACTTTTCCATAATTAGCTTTTTTAGAATCGAAATCCTGTATCATGTGATCCCATACATGCCATTCCCAAACAATTTTTCCGTGATTGTTATCCAAAGGTTCTATCTCAACAATCTTATCAGGCCACAGACCCGCTTTAGGTGTTAGTTCTGGTTTTCTGCCTGCTGCTAAAACTTCGTCAGCAGTTTTTGATTCCCATGCAATAGCAAGAATATGCCCGTTAGGCATTACTGCAAAATCGTGGTGATGAAGATATTGTTCAGTAGCATACTCAAAATCCCACACAACTTTACTATCCCATGTAATTTTTTCTATTCTGCCAGCTTCGCCACCGCCTGCAAATACCGGGAAATCAGGATCGGCTGCGTTTTGAATTATTGACCCGTCATTCTGCAGATAGGCAACTGTTGCCATACTGCCATAATTCCCTTTCCATTCATGCACCACTTCACCTTTACGATTAATAAGATAAACAGAACCCGAATTAGGAACCGCAAATAAAACATAACCATCAGCAAGACCGTCAGTATTCATAATTAACCCACGTGGAATGCCAAGCCCGAACATGTTTCTATTCATGCGCGGTGCTGCATTTTTACTTGATGTATCACTATTGTTATTTAACTGGCAAAATGCAGCAATAGAAATAACAAAAAAAGTGTAAAGAAGAAGTATCTTTTTCATGATGCAGTAAGTTGAGGAGATAATGTTGTTATTCTGTGTAATGTAAGAATTAAGATTATATTATCCGCTTATTTTTTAAAAAAAATAAATCAAATTACAAATTAATTAATCTTATCTTCATAAACAATTTCTTTATTAATAACTAACTGCCTCAAAATGTCAATCAAAATTATTGGAGCCGGGTTTCCAAGAACCGGTACAAACACACTCAGAGAATCTCTCGAGTTACTTGGATATAGCAAGACTTATCACATGAAACAACTCCTGGTTCACCCGGAGAATCTTCATTACTGGACAACATTGAAAGCAACAGGAACAACCAATTGGGAAGCGTTGTATGATGGCTATGAAGCCACCGTTGATTTTCCATGTTATCCATGGTATAAGCAACACATGAAACAATATCCTGATGCAAAAGTTATTCTAAGCACAAGACCTTTTGAGAAATGGTATGAAAGTTTTTACAGCACCATATGGAAAGCGCAAAATCCGCCCGAATCAGAAAGAATAGCAATGGGTGAAAAAATTGCTGCTAATCCACGGCTTCAATCTGTAATGCAGGTGATGGGATTTGCAAAACAAACTATTAATGAAGAGCATTTCCAGGGCAAATTTTTAGATAAAGAATTCATGGAAAGAGTTTTTAATGATCATAATGAAAAAGTAAAAAATTATGTTCCTGCAGATAAATTGCTGGTGTATGATGTTTGTGAAGGCTGGGAACCGCTTTGTAATTTTTTAGATGTAGAAGTACCCGGCGAACCGCTGCCGCATACAAATAAGAAAGAAGATTTTCATGTAATGGTAGCAGAATTAATGCAAGGCAACCTTGTTTAAATCAACCGAAGTATAATAACCATACTTGGTTGTTGGGTTATAAAAAGTACTAAACACTGCATTCTAAAGTTCATACTTAATAAGAGCTATTTTTCTGTATTTAAATGGAATGAATAGAACAATAATTTTTTCATTGTTCCATTTATCTTTTCAGCCGCATGTTACTATGCATTCAATGCATTATATAAATTCTTACCTTAGACCCGCTTGCAATGACACAAAAAGAACTTCATAACGAACGATTAATAAAAGAAGCAACTGAAGCGCAAATTCGTGCACACACACGCAGGCATTTTTTAAAAGATTGTGCAATGGGTTTTGGCGGATTAGCTTTAGGTTCTTTATTACAAGCCTGCGGTTCATCAGTTAATAACGGTTACAACATCGCATATGATCCTGCACATCCGCTTGCACCAAAACTTCCAATGTTTCCTGCACGCGCAAAGAATGTAATTTATTTACACATGGCAGGTGCACCATCGCAGTTAGAATTGTTCGATTACAAACCGGAGTTGATGAAACTCGATGGGCAACTTTGTCCGCCAAGTTTGGTTGAAGGAAAACGTTTTGCATTTATTCGTGGCATTCCAAAAATGTTAGGTCCGCAGGCAAAGTTTGCGCAGCATGGTGAAAGCGGCGCATGGGTAAGCGATCACATGCCGCATCTTGCAAGCATCGTTGATGAATTAAGTTTTTTAAAAGCATGCACAACAGATCAATTCAATCATGCACCTGCACAATTGTTAGTGCATACCGGTGGTCCGCGTTTGGGCAGACCAAGCATTGGCAGTTGGGTTACGTATGGTTTAGGAACAGAAAATCAAAACCTGCCGGGCTTTGTTGTATTAACCAGTGGCGGCAAATTTCCTGATGCCGGTAAAAGTGTTTGGGGCAGCGGATTTTTACCAAGTGTTTATCAAGGTGTGCAATGCAGAAGTGTTGGTGATCCTGTGCTTTTCATTAAAGATCCTGATGGCATGAATCGTGATTTGCGCAAAGCTTCTATTGATGCAATCAATCAAGTTAACGAACAGGAATACAAAGAATATAATGACCCTGAAATTCTTTCACGCATCTCGCAATATGAAATGGCGTACCATATGCAGATTGCTGCGCCTGAAGTGATGAACATTAACGACGAGCCGCAATACATTCACGATATGTATGGTACAAAGCCCGGTGAAGCATGTTTGGCAAATAATATTTTACTCGCAAGAAAACTTGTTGAAAAAGGTGTTCGCTTTGTACAAATTTTTGATTGGGGTTGGGATAGTCATGGCACGGATGCAAGTCTTGCAATTGACATTGGCTTCATAAATAAATGTCGCCAGGTTGACAGATGTGCCACTGCTTTAATTCTTGATTTGAAACAACGCGGCTTACTTGAAGAAACATTGGTTATTTGGGGCGGTGAATTTGGAAGGACACCCATGATGGAAAATCGTGAAGGCAAACAAAATCCATTTAAGGGCCGCGATCATCATGTAGATGCATTCACCATTTGGATGGCTGGCGGTGGCATTAAAAAAGGTGTTGTGTATGGTGAAACAGATGAGATCGGTTATTATCCCGTGAATGGCAAAGTAACTGCATTCGATATACAGGCAACTATATTAAATCAACTCGGATTCGATCATACAAAATTCACTTACAACTTTCAGGGCAGACCATTTAGACTAACTGATGTTGCAGGAAAAGTAATTGAGGAGATTGTGGCGTAATTATATCTTTAAAAATAAGTGTAACAATAATTAAATGCTTATGATTGAAATCAAAGATCTGACAACATATTTTAAAAGCCCAATTGATAAGCTTTTAAGTTTTATAAGCAAAGAATTTCAACAAAGTTTTTCAAATCGTTTATTAGAGTATCAAGTTGAAGAATATAAAAGAAACTTTTTTTCAAAAACGATGTTGCATAGAGCAGAACCAAAATCGCTTGAGGAATTTTATCAACCTTTATTTATTCGGGAACAAAAGAAAGGTTCTCATGATAAAAAGATTTCGACTAGTTCTGCTAAAAAGTTGCTAAGCAAGTATAATTACATGACAATTATTGGAAGCGCTGGCAGTGGAAAAAGTACTATTGTAAAGTATCTATTTACTAATTGTTTTACTGAAAACTATAAAATTCCAATTAAGATTGAATTAAGATATTTAAATGAGTATAAAGGGTCAATAACTGATTACATTTTTAATGAAATCTTTACATTTCAAAAGCTTGGCTTTTCAAATACTATCATTGATCGGCTATTGAGCTCTGACAGTTTTATTTTCTTTTTTGATGGCTATGATGAATTGAATTCGGCTATAAAATCTAAAACAACAAAAGATATAGATGCTTTTGTTCAAAAATATTCTGCAAATAAATATGTAATAACCTCAAGACCCTATACTACCATTGATCTATTACCACTGTTTACCAACTTTCAAGTTTGCGACTTAGAAAAGAATGAAATAGCTTCTTTTGTAAAGAAACAAATTCCCTCAAACGAATCTGAATTATCTGAAAAGATTATCAAAGCAATTAATAAATCTGAAAACATCTCATATAGTTCATTCTTAAGTAACCCTTTATTATTATCGATGTTTATTTTGACATTTCAATCTTATTCTGATATCCCTCAAAAAAGAAGTGAATTTTATGATCAAGTTTTTGATACATTATTTTCAATACATGATAGCATTTCTAAACTGGCATACGTAAGAGAAAAGCTTTCGGGGCTTTCGAAAGATCAGTTTGAAGAAGTATTACAATTATTTTCTTTTTTATCATTTTTTGAAGAAAAATTTCTTTTCCCAACAAATTACTTAACTGATAAATTAAATATTATTAAGTCTAAAAAGAAGAATTTATTATTCGATAATGATAAATTTATTGATGACCTTCAAGTAGCTATTGGCATACTAAACAAAGAGGGGTTAGATTATACATTTCCACACCGATCCCTTCAAGAGTATTTTGCAGCGCTTTACATCAGTAAACTTGGTTTAGAAAATAAAAAGTTATTATATACGAAGTTGAAATCAGAAATTGAAAAAGGCATCGGCAGTTTACTATCCAAAGACCATTTTTATGGATTACTTACGGAAATGGATTATAACAATCTAAGCACATACTTATCTATCCCTTTATTGGAAAAAATCTTTTATCACCTTTCAAGAATTGATAGCATAACTAGTGAGAAAGCATATGAGTATTATGGAAAGTTAATTTTACCCTGCTTTATACTTCTTAAAACTGCGTCAATTCATCAAGAGGTACACAATGAGTTGTTTGACCCAAATGTTAGATTTTACCTTGTGGGCTTACATAGGAATAATTTCCAATTACCAAAAAACTTTAATGAAAAAGAATATTCAGATATGAATTTCGAATTGATGAAAAATAAGATTTTAGATTTTAAGAATTGTGGCGAAAGAATTATCGCGACTTTAAAAAAGAATATCAGTGATAATGAGAAAAGTGATAGCGAAATAATTGGATTAATTTAAAATCCAATTTTATAAGCTTGCACATCTTTAATAACTTTTAAAAAAAACAAACCATAACAAAACATAACCACTTATACGTCATGCCCACTTAATTGGGCATCGCTCTTAAAATTTAAAAAATCAGTACAAATTCTTTTCAAGAAAATCATTCCTGAATTTTCCCTCAGGATCATATTCAGCAACAAGTTGTTTAAAGTCTGCAAGCTTCTGGTATCTTGATTGCAATATTTTTGGATCAAGCGTAAACAACTTTGCCCAATGTGGTTTTACATTAAATGGCATTAGCTGTTGTTCAATTAAAGGCAGCAATTGCATTACTGCATCTGTTTCCTGTTTGAATGTAAAATGAATAGCAACAGATGTTTGCTTATAACAAGGACTCATCCATAGATCATCAGCTTTAATAGTTCTTATCTCTGTAATAAAAAGATGCGGTGTTATTTTTTCGTTCAATGTTTCAACGGCCATAATTGCATCATACGCATGTTCAATCGGAACAAAAAATTCTGCCTGTAATTCTTTACCGGTGCTTGGCTTAAAACCCATTTTAAAATGCGGCATTCTTTCATACCATGTGCCTGGTACACCCATTTGATCTGTTGTATTTTCTGCAGATTGCTCCTGAACAGGATGCATATTTTTTGTAGCTAATGTTGCGCCAAATAATTCATGTGGTGCTGGTGAATCATTATCGTTCGCAACGCTTTTCACCCAAACTTCATTAATGTTTTTATTCGCCCAAGTGGTGAACAAGCTAACACTGTAACCTTTCGATTCAACATCTGCAAAATGATCTTTCAATGCACTCATCGGCATATTCATGTAAACAACCTGTTTCATTTTAAATGTTGGAATAACATTAAGTGTAGCCTTTGTAACAATACCAACAGCGCCAAGATTTACAATAGCGCCATAAAATTTGTCACCATCTTTTTTTGAAAGATTAATCACATCGCCTTTTGCATTTACAAATTCAATAGCAGCAACCTGCGATGATAAATTTCCATGCGTTACACCTGAACCATGCGTGCCGGTTGCAGTTGCACCTGCAACGGTTATGTGCGGCAACGATGCAAGGTTCTCCAATGCGTAACCATGTTGATCGAGATAAGGTGCAAAGTCTCCATAACGTGTGCCGGATTCTATTGTAATTGTATTGTTTGCTTTATCTAATGATACAACTTTATTAAGATCGCTCAGAGAAATAAAATTGTCTTTACTGTTAGCAATGGTATTAAAAGAATGCTTTGAACCAAGTGCTTTTACTTTGTTACAACGTTTCACTACTTCCTGCACTTCTTCAACTGTTTTTGGATAATATACATTGTTAGTGCTGTATTGAAGATTGCCAGCCCAATTGGAAAGATGTTCATTTTTCATTTCAACTTTTTGAGAAGAACGGCAGCCAGTTACATCTGATAAAATCAAGCCTCCGGTTATTATTGATGTTGTTTGCAGGAATCGTTTTCTGTTCATAAGCTTTAATGGTTTATAAATCTATGAACACGTAAGTTAAAACTTATACTATAAAAAATGTTTAGCAAGCGGTGGGAATTATCAGTTATGAAGAAATCAATTTATAAAATTTAATAAACCATGCAAGAACAAACATAGCCGCTTACACGTCATGCCCAACTTGTTTGGGTATCTGCTTTAAAATTTAAAGTTGCTAAGTATATTCTTAATCGTTTAAAATAACAACAGCACATTATTTCGTACATAATAATTTTTCAATTGCCTCAATGAATGCTTCACATTTCCAACATTCATGGAAAGATGAAAGAGAGGGCTATTCAAATAAATAATTTAAACACAATGGCTGCTATTGCATATATGCATGAAATAATAAAAATACCTTTTCCTGTTTCATCGCGGCGTGTGTTGAAATAAATGGTGAGTAATGCAACGTTTGCAAACAATGCAAAAGTAGAAATGCCTGACAGTAATGCCTTGCTTGAAAAAATTACGGAAAAAAATTCGCCGATTGAATATGTTGGATAAAATTTCCAGAAGTAATAGCCCAGTATACCAAGCAGCGGTGCAAATAAACCGAGCACTATGCCAAATAAAACTGAATTGCGTTTCAATGTTTGTGCGTTAATACTTTCTGCAATTTAGTTTTTAAAGTATAATTCGTTAAATCGAATTGCACAGGCACAACGCTGATATAATTATTTTCAAGCGCCCATACATCAGTATCTTTTCCTTTATCAAAGTTTTGAAATTCGCCGGTTAGCCAATAATATTTTCTGCCACTGGGGTCATTGCGTTCATCAAAACGTTCTTCATATTTTGCATAAGCCTGGCGGCAAATTTTTAATCCTTTCAGCAATTCTTTTGTAACAGGTGGAATATTTACATTAAGGCAAAGATGCTTATCAATTTTCTTATTGAGCAACTGTTTAACGAGCAGGTTGGCATAATAAACAGCAGCGGTAAAATCTGCTTCTATGCTATAATCAAGTAAAGAAAAACCAATGCTTGGAATACTTTCTATTGATGCTTCCAATGCAGCACTCATGGTGCCTGAATAAATTACATTGATAGAATGATTCGCTCCATGATTGATGCCGCTTAAACAAATATCAGGGCGGCGATGTAATACTTTATCTACTGCAAGTTTTACGCAATCCACAGGTGTGCCGCTGCATTGATATGCTTCAATATTTTCAAAAGTTGTTACAGGTGTTAAGCGCAACGGATAACCAATTGTTATTGCATGACCCATTCCGCTTTGC
>JAICKT010000157.1 GCA_025927795.1 Parafilimonas sp.
CTTTCCATGATAATAAACATATATGGGAAAAGATTGGCGATCATAACGAATTGCATATTGTTGAAGGCGCAAAACAAGATGTGCCACACGATATAAATATTCATCTTGCTTTTAGTGTTCCATCTGTTGAAGATTTTGCAAAACATCTTGATTCAATGAATGTGAAGTATGGAGATTGGTCGCAAAAAACAAAAACACCACAAGTAAGACCTGATGGTGTTAAACAAATTTATTTTCAGGATCCTGATGGTTACTGGATTGAAGTAAATGATGATAAATTCTGACGGCAACAACCAATCAACTATCTTCGCCGCTCTTAAAAAATGTGTGTATGAAATTTTATAATCTCATTATAAAATATCGTTTCTGGCTAAGTATTCTCGCAATTATTATTGGCGTTGTTCTTAATCTTACGGGCACAGGTTTCTGGCCAACGTTTCCACTATATTTTGTTGGGTTGATTGGTTTGCTGAGTCATTTTTTTATTGGTCCGATGCGTTTGTTGCAGGAGCCGATGGAGAAAGGCAATATGGAAGAAGTTCAAAAAATTCTTGACTCAATTTGGTTCCCTAATTTATTATATAAGCCTATTCGCTCAACATATTATACAGTAAAGGGAAACGTCGCTATGATGAACCAGGATTTTGATACTGCGGAAAAACATTTAAAGAAAAGTTCATCGTTAGGAGCGCCAATGCCTGAAGCTGAAGGTGCAAACAAATTGCAATTAGGAATGATGTCAATGCAAAAAGGTGATTTTAAAACTGCAGAAGGTTATGTGCGTGCTGCTATACGTGCAGGTATTCCCGATAAAGAAAGTGAAGCAGTTGCTTATTTAAGCATGTGCCAGATATTTATGAATAAGCGTGAATTTCGCGCAGCAAAAGATTTTTTTAGAAAAGCTAAAGCATGCAAGCCTACAACTAAACAAGTAGTTGACCAGATAAAAGAAATTGAAAAATATATTTCAAGAGTTCCGGGTTAATCGACTTCTATAATTAGCCCAACGAGTTTTGTTTGTCTTTTAATTCATTGGAATATAACTTGGTATTAGTTAGAAGGGATTTCAATGATACCACCTTTTTTGGCAATGTCATCCATTTCCTCTTTAAGCTTTTTTTGCCATTCAGTTGTTGGTTCAATTTGCCCTAAACTGATTTGAACGGCTTCTCTTTCGAGATCGCTGTCAATATTTGATTTACTATTGTCTTTCATACACTATAAATATACTATTTTTTCTTGTTTAATATCTTTATTCCAATATTTATAAATCAAAATTTAAGAAAAAGATTTAGATTCATTACTATGAATTAATTTAGATAATGCAATAAATGAAACCAATATTTACTATTCATGCCGGAGAATATCTGGTAGCAACGGAAATAGAAAAATTTCGCAATTACAATGTGTGGTTGCCAGGGAAAGACACAGGAATTGACCTTTTAATTACTAACAATACAAATACAAAAGCAACTTCGTTACAGGTAAAATATTCAAAAGATTTTAGCACAACATACATAAAAAATAAAATCTTCAGACAAGATATTAAGAGCGTTGGCTGGTGGACTTTAAACAAGGCAAAAATCGAAAAATCAAAAGCAAACTTTTGGATATTTGTATTATATAGTTTAAAAGAAAAAACTCAAGATTTTATAATTATAAAACCTCTCGAACTTTTAAAGATTTTTAATAATACTAATCGGACAGCCAATCTCATTCATTGTTACATAACAGTTACTAATCATGATCCTGCTAACGCTTATGAAACAAGAGGACTAAATGACAAGGATATACAGCAAATATGTAAGAATTGTTATAAAGATAAAAACAGAGACTTAACTGTTTACCTTGACAATTGGAAACAGATTACTGAGAAGCTAATGTAAAAATTAATTTCTAATCAACTTTCACAACCTGTGTTCTCACACTTTCTCCGTTTTCATTAATAGCTTCTATCTGAAAATAATACGGTTTATCTCTTTCCATCGCACTGAAATAATATTCATTTGCATTATACACCATAATGCTTGTATATAATTTATCCGGCGCACTTCCGGTATAAATTACGTAAGCATAAGCATCGTTGCTTTGCTGCCATTTCAACCATGCATTTCTTCTTTCGCTATCACCGCGTAAAACAATAAAATGTTTTACTGTGTCTGGTTTTGCACCGCTCCCATTTCCAAAAACGCGCAAACCACTAATAGCAAATTTTCCATCAGCCATGTGAATATTTTCCAGCTTTATATAACGCGCTAAAACTGTTTTTTCTAATTCAACATAATCATGCGGCACATCAGTTTTGTTGTTGCTTTTATCAACCAAAACCTTCCATGTTTTTCCATCTAAAGAAGAATACAATTTATACTGATGATAAATAGTTGTTGACTTGCCTAAAATATCTGCATCCTGGTCAGCATAATTTATTTGAATTGCTTTTACGGTATCAACGTCTCCCAAATCAGATTGAATCCATTCGCCTTTGTTTGCCGTTTTTGCGCACCAATATGTTTTAATACTTTCATCAACAGCATTGTTTGATTCATAGTGCCCGAATGTGGATGAAACGGTAACGGGCTTGTTATAATTTAACAACATCCAACCCGTAAAAGCCCCTCCAAACCTCCCCGAAGGGAAGGCTTCGGCATCGCTCGTTGGCCCGCTTTTCGACGTTTGATTTAATTGATTTTTCTCTTCGTTTAATTGAGAAGTTGAGTTAACAGATGCTCGTTGAATAAGCGAGCCTTGTGTGTTGGTTTCTCCCCCACCGGGGGAGTTGGAGGGGGATGGAAGGTATGTTGGATAATCTCCAAACGCAGTATTGCAATATAAAATATCATCTTTATCAAAACCTGTGGGCCAAATTCCAATGCGACGTTCAAAATTATTTTTTACACCAATAACCATTGTGCTTACATGCCACCAGTTGCCATATACATCCTGGTAGGTTGCACCATGACCAGCGCCTCTTGCAAAACCGCCTGGCTTAAATGAAAAAGGATTATGTGATTGATAAGTAAATGGACCAAGCGGCTTATCACCTACATAAACACCATCGCCATAACCACTAAACTCTGTGCCCGGTGCGCCGTATTGCAAATAATATTTGTTGTGATACTTCGTCATCCAACTGCCTTCAATAAATGGTTTTAAAAAAGTATTATCATGATATTCTCCAAAACGTTCCCATCCATGAATGGTGTCATTCAAATGCAATAGAGGAACACGTTCGCCAATCGGTTGAAATGTTGTACGATTAATTTCCTGTCCATAAGTTGGATAAGTATTGCTTGAACCAAAATAGATGTAAAGTTTATTATCACCATCAACTAAAAATCCAGGGTCCCATGCGCCTACTTTAAAAGAATCAACAGCATATTTCCAGTCATCAACTGTTGGATTCGTACTCATCCATAAAGGAAAAGCTTGTGTATAAGTAGAACCGATAACAATCATTGTATCATTCAGCACAGCAACAGCAGGTGCACATAATTCATCATACACATTTGCATCAGGTTTCAAAAATTTGCGCGGAATAAATTTCCAGTGAAGCATATCATCACTCCACCAATAACCCCATTGATTAGTAGAGAATAAAAAATATTTATTCTTATATAAAACAATTACAGGGTCTGCAGTTGCGCGATGCCTTCCCTGTTCTGAAAAATTTGGAATGGGAGTAAAACCATAATCAATGTTGATAGGATTACAGTACGTTTTTTGTTGCGCATGCACATCATTCAAAACAAAAAATAAAATAACAAATGCTAATGCAAGCTTTATAAAATATTTCATATTAATTGAAGTGGTAAAAATGCTAAACTAATAAATCATTAGCTTACATTGTTTGCATCTTTTAAAGCAAATTATTTAATGAACAGTTACGATTTACAGGTGTTGAGTGAACTACAAAACTGGCAAAAGAAAATGATGCGGAAGCCTTCATTTGTAAATAATTTATCTAAAAAAATTCAAACCAAACTCAATAGTTATATTCCTGAAAAAGCACATAAGGCAATTACAGCTACTATAAAACAAATGGTAAGAGCGGTATTGTTTGGCGCCGGTATTACCACATCAAAACCAAACAAACAAGACTCACTTGAAATAAAAGAAGCACGTATAACTGAGCGCATTAAAATTTACAGAACAACAGCCGCAACAGAAGGTGGCATTACAGGTGCCGGCGGCATTTTACTCGGGCTCGCAGATTTTCCTTTGCTGCTGGGTATTAAAATAAAATTGCTGTTTGATATTGCTTCGAGTTATGGCTTTGATGTAAAAGATTATAAAGAGCGCATTTATATTCTATACATTCTGCAACTCGCATTTTCAAGCCAGCAAGAAAGAAGAAATGTTTATATGAAAATTGTTGATTGGGAAACGCATGCAAAGCAATTACCTGATGATATCAATCAATATGATTGGCGCACATTTCAGCAGGAATATCGCGATTATCTTGATATTGCGAAGATGGCGCAATTAGTGCCCGTTATTGGTGCACCGGTTGGCGTTATTGTAAATTACCGCTTAATAAAAAAGCTGGGCGTAACAGCCATGAACGCTTACAGAATGCGCCTGCTCAGAGCGTGAATAACTATTGTTTTACGCATATTGAGAAAGTACTATTTTGTATCAATTTTAGCTATTTATATTCCCAATAATTTTAGTATTTGTTTGATAATATAATTAGCTTTGCAACTCTATAAAATATAAAAATGAAAACAGAGAAAGAAGCAACAATTGGTTCGGAAAAATTGAAAGCACTGAAATTAACGATTGAGAAAATTGATAAAGATTTTGGTAAGGGCAGTGTAATGATGATGAATGAAAAGGGTGAGCGAACAATGGATGTTATATCAACCGGTTCTATTGGTTTGGATATTGCGCTTGGTATTGGCGGTCTGCCACGTGGAAGAGTAGTTGAAATTTACGGACCTGAATCAAGTGGAAAAACAACTATTGCTACGCATGTAATTGCAGAAGCACAAAAGAAAGGTGGCATTTGTGCTATAATTGATGCAGAGCATGCTTTTGACAGCGGTTATGCACAAAAATTAGGTGTTGATATTGATAATCTTTTAATATCGCAACCTGATTATGGTGAGCAAGCTTTGGAAATTGCAGACCGTTTAATTCTTTCCGGCGCATTAGATGTTGTAGTGGTTGATTCTGTTGCTGCACTTGTACCGAAAAGTGAATTAGAAGGGGAAATGGGTGATAGCAAAATGGGTTTGCAGGCAAGATTAATGAGTCAGGCTTTGCGTAAGCTTACAGCAACTATTAGTAAAACAAATACTGTTTGCATTTTTATAAACCAGTTGCGCGAAAAAATTGGTGTTATGTTTGGCAATCCTGAAACAACAACCGGTGGTAATGCACTGAAATTTTATTGCTCTGTGCGTTTAGATATTCGTCGCAGTGCACAAATAAAAGATGGCGATAATGCCATTGGTAATCGTGTAAAAGTAAAAGTGGTAAAGAATAAAGTGGCACCGCCATTTCGCAGTGCAGAGTTTGATATAATTTTTGGTGAAGGCATTAGTAAGATTGGTGAAATTATTGACATGGGTGTTGAGATGGGCATTATTCAAAAAAGCGGAAGCTGGTTTAGCTATGATGGGAATAAATTAGGGCAAGGTCGTGATGCTGTAAAAGCTTTGCTTGGCGATAATGAAGGTTTGGCAAATGAAATTGAAGGAAAGATAAGAGCTAAGCTTATTGAAATGCAAACAGCTTAAATCAGTTTTTATTAGCTACATATTTTTCAAAAAAATTTCTTGCCGTTAAAACAGGAATTTCTGAAAAGTAAAAATCGCTGGTATCTTCTGTAACGATAAAATTGCATTTGCTTTCTATTGCAGAGTAATATTCGAGACCGTCTTCAAAATCATTTACTTTTTTGTTGGCTATTGTTTGCTGAACAACTTTGTTCGTTGCTTCTGCAATAAAAATATGTTTGCACAATAATGAAATTTTTTCCAGCGCAGATTTTGTTTTATGTTTTTTTTCAGCGAAATAAAATGCAATAGCAAGGCAAATTGGTGAAGTATAAATCTCAAAATTTTTAGTGCCAGAAAGACTCAAGATTCTTGCACTGTGTGTAAAAAGCGGGTATTCTTTGTTTAATATTGAAACAAGAATATTGGCATCAACAAACACTTTCATTTTTTAGAAGTGTAATATTCTTTCTTTAGAGATTTTCTTGAACGCGTCTTTGTTTGATACGTAGCTTCACCTTCTGCAACCTGGCTCACCCAATCTGAAACAGGAAATTCTTCATAAGAAGTATAACCGGAAGATGTTACTTTATCTAAAAGAAATTCTACCAGCCTGCTCAAGCTGATATTATTTTTTTCGGCGTATCGCTTTGCCTTGTTTGCAATTGCTTCATTAAAGCTTAATGTGATTTTTGCATCCATAAACCATTTTTTACAAAGGTAATAATTATACGTAAAATTATAAATTTTTATACGTACAATTTATTTATCTAATACAAATTTATTTTCTCCGCTTTTCAGCGCGTATTCTTTTCCTTTCCAAATAAATTTCCCTGTAATTGTTTGCGGCAATGTTATATTAATATTCCATTTACCATTTTGTAAAATGTATGATGCTTTTATATTTCCTGCAGGATGCGGCATTTCGCCTGATGCATTTGTAAGTGCTCCTAAATGTGGTTCGATTTTTACTTTGGAAAAGCCTGGCGCATCAGTATTAATTCCTAAAACAATTCTGTACAATTCAATATTTGGGCTGCTTCCCCAGGCATGACAATCAGAACGAACTCTGTTTAAATCATCCCACTCAGCCCATGTAGTTAAGCCCCATTTAATATTCTCTTTCCAAATGCCCAGCCAGTTTAAATAATCATTTCCAAAACCTGCTTTTGTTAAAGCCTGGAATAAATAATACCTGAAATAAACAGTAGCCTGTGTAAGCGAAGTATCATTCAATAATTTTTCGCCCAATGCTTGTGCATCATCTTTATTCACAACATTTGTAATTATTGCTAACGCATTTGCATGTTGCGAATAATATTTTTTCTCCTTTGTATCGCTAAAAAGTTTTCTATCTGCATCCCAGTATTTTTCTTTAATTATTTTTTTAAGCTGATTGATTTGCTGTTCATACAGCGTTGCATAAGCATTCATTCCAAGATTTTTTTCTAAATCATAAGCAGATTCATATGCCATCAATAATTGTAAATCCATCAATGCTGAATTGCCATCACTGCCAATTGGCGCAACACCACCATCCCATCCCGGTCCATTAGCCCAATCAGTAAAATTCCAGTAAGGAGCATGTTGCACACTACCATCAGCCTGCTGAAATTTATGAAAGAATGAAAGCACTTGTCTTGAAATTCTTAATTGCTCTTTCACAAAATTCGTATCGCTGCGATACATATAATAATCATGCAGCATGCTAATCCATATCAAAGAAAAAGTTGGAATTTCCTGGTGAATATTATGCGGATAACGGCTTTCGGTAATTCCTTCAGCCAACGTAGAATTTGCAATGTCTTGTATAGCATTGCGCATTAACCTGTCATCGCCTGAATTATACAAACTCACCATTGCCTGTATGCGTGTATCGCCAACATATTGCAGTTGCTCGTAGTAAGGACAATCGGTATAAGTTTCCTGCGCATCTAACCTTGCAGTGCGCCATCCTATTTCTAAAATTCTATTGAGTGATGTATCGCTGCTTGAAAATTGCGCATTCATTTTAAATGGATAGCCTGTGTACATTCCATAAAAATCATCAATGGTTAAATCTTCATCTTGCGTTGTAACATCTAATTGTATATACCGATAAGTTCTAAAACTGAGCGCCGTAAAATTTTGATGCGCCTCACCATTAGAAATAATTTCATCTTTTACACCAACAATATGTTTGCCTTCAATTTCATTACGGTTGCCTTTTTGATTTTGTGCACGCCAGTCAATGCTATCTGGTTCATCTTTATATAGTGCTTCGCCATACGTTAAACTGATGTCTGCATTTTTTCCATCACTAAAATTTAAAACAGGAAAAGCAGTTGTTTCAAAAGATTGGTCGAATAAAATATGCGCAGTTGTATGTGCAGGAATTTTTATTGCATGATTTCCCTGTAAAAAATTTTCATCTGCATTAATATTATTTCGCCTGATAGATTGCAAACGTTGCAGTGTTAATTCCATCGGGGGAATTTGTCTTGGTATCAACATCCAGCCTGTACTCCAGTGATTGATATTTTTTGGAACACCATTAAATAATTCATGTGCATTCATCCAATCATTATCATCAAAATTTAAACTGGTCCAATTTTTTGGATAAACATTCATATCAATTTTTTCTGTTGCACCAACTGCATAATACGAATAAACCAATTGCGGTTCCAATGGGCTGTAAGCCGTATCCCGCATACACTTCCAGCTTGTATCTGTATTTATAATTTCTTCAGCTTTGGCATTGCCCTGCAAAATGAAGGCGGTCTCATAAGAGATTTGCCATACAGGTTTTTCTTCACCAAAATTCCAAACAACCGCAGCTACAATATTTTTTCCTTTTTTAAGATGCGCTGCAATATCAACCGTTTCAAAATTCCAGTGATACAAATCTCCTTTTGCAGGACCAAAAGAAACGAGCGAATCATTCACATATAATTTATAACGGTTATCCGCAGATACATGTATAATAAATTGCTGTGGCTTTTCATCAAGCGAAAAAACTTTTCTGAAATGATATACACCATAGCTATGTGGGTTTGTATTTGGAACATCAATCCAGTTTGCATTCCAGGCTTTGGTGAGAATATCTTTATTAATTGTTTGGGATGAAGCGCAGCAACTAAAAAAAATAAATAGAATTAAAATTGTTTTCTGCATAGCGCAAGTTTAAATGAAGATAATTAATAATAAAAAAGAACTGTATGGTACTGTAAGGTTTCCATATTTAATTGCATTTGCTTATATTGCCTTGCTGATATGAAATTGTTCTCCCCAACCATATCAAAGTTAGTCCGTCTTAGATATGCAAATATTGAAGAATGGATAATTGACCCCTTTACCGCACAAAGAGAAATTTTACAGGACTTGGTAACGCATGGACAGCACACAGACTTTGGAAGAAAACACAATTTTTCAAAGCTGTTTACTATAAGAGCTTTTAAAGAAAATGTTCCTATCCGGGAATATGATGATATAAAATGCTGGATAAAAAATTTAATGAACGGCGAACAAAACCAATTATGGGATTCGCCGGTTTATTGGTTTGCAAAAAGCAGCGGCACTACAAGTGATAAAAGTAAATTCATCCCGGTAACAGAAGAATCGCTTGAAGATTGCCATTATCAATGTGCAAAAGATGCGCTTACGCTTTATTATCATAATTATTCTGAAAGCAATTTGTTAACCGGCAAAGGATTGGTTATTGGCGGCAGCCATCAAGTTAGTAAATTGAATGAAGAAATTTTCTTCGGTGATTTAAGCGCCGTGCTTATGCAAAACATGCCGTTCTGGGGGCAATGGATTCGCACACCCGAATTGTCTGTTGCATTGCTCGATGAATGGGAAACAAAAATTGAAACACTTGCTCAATCAACCATAAATGAAAACGTAACATCTATTTCTGGTGTACCAACATGGACGCAGGTTTTAATAAAACGCATTCTTGAAATTACCGGTAAATCAAATCTTAAACAGGTATGGCCTAATCTTGAATTATACATGCATGGCGGCGTATCATTCCTGCC
>JAICKT010000594.1 GCA_025927795.1 Parafilimonas sp.
CTGCGCTTTAATCTGGTTGATGCGTGCCTGGATATCTTCTTTTTTACCAGAACCGCCAACAATAGTTGTATTGTCTTTATCAATTGTAACTCTGTCTGCACGACCTAAATAAGTTAAGTCAGCATTTTCTAATTTATAACCCTGTTCTTCGCTTATTACAATACCCTTTGTAAGTGTTGCAATATCATTCAACATTTCTTTTCTTCTATCACCAAAGCCCGGAGCTTTTACAGCGGCCACTTTAATAGTACCACGAAGTTTATTCACGATTAATGTTGCCAATGCTTCACCTTCAAGGTCTTCAGAAATTATTAATAACGGAGCGCCTTGTTGTGCAATTTTTTCAAGAATATGAAGTATATCTTTCATTGCACTTATTTTCTTATCATAAATAAGAATGTAAGGTTTTTCCAATTCAACTTCCATCTTTTCACTGTTAGTAACAAAATACGCAGACAGATAACCGCGATCAAATTGCATACCTTCTACAATTTCGATATTGGTATCAGTGCCTTTTGCTTCTTCAACAGTTATAACACCATCTTTACCAACTTTACCAAATGCTTCTGCAATTAATTTTCCGATTGTTTCATCGTTATTTGCGGAGATTGAAGCAACCTGTTGTATTTTGCTTGAATCTGAACCAACAGTTTGAGACTGTCCTTTCAAATGTTCAACAACAGCGGTTACAGCTTTTTCAATACCGCGTTTTAAATCCATAGGATTAGCACCGGCAGCAACATTTTTTAGACCTTCGCTGATGATTGATTGAGCAAGAACGGTAGCAGTTGTAGTACCATCACCTGCAATATCTGCAGTTTTAGATGCCACTTCTTTAACCATTTGTGCGCCCATATTTTCAATTGAATCTTCTAATTCAATTTCTTTAGCAACTGTAACACCATCTTTAGTAATAGAAGGAGCACCAAATTTTTTTTCAAGCACCACATTACGGCCTTTAGGTCCTAATGTAACTTTTACTGCGTTGGCTAATACATCAACGCCACGTTTCATTTTATTTCTTGCTTCAATTTCGAAGAAGAGTTGTTTAGACATATTTATTATTTTAAATTTTTAAAATTGAAAATTTCAAATTGGAGTAAATTCAATTTGCAATTTGCGATATGCAATTAAACAATTGCGAGAATATCGCTTTCTCTCATAATAAGGTAATCAGTTCCTTCTATGCTGATTTCAGTTCCGGCATATTTGCCATACAATACTGTATCACCAGTTTTTACGGTAACCGGCTCATCTTTTTTGCCGGGACCGGCTGCAACAACAGTTCCGCGCTGCGGTTTTTCTTTTGCTGTATCAGGAATAATAATTCCACCTGCAGTTTTTTCTTCAGCGGGCGCAGGCTGCACAATTACTCTATCGTGTAAAGGAGTAACTTTTAAATCTTGTTTGGCCATAATTTTATAGGTTTTAAATTTTTACGTTAGAAAATCGTCAACCCTTCATCAAGAATTTTGCCATGCCTTTTTTTAAGGTCAAAATGTTGTTTATAAAGAAGTGTTGACAGTTTAAAATGAGGGCGCAAAGAAATGCTTTCTGTTATGAATGACAAAATTTCATTTATATTTTATTCTTATAAATAAGTGAAGTTTTTTTATTTAAGAACGATTAGGAAATATTTTATTGATATGGTATGAATTTGGCTTTACTATTATCATAAAAAATAATTTTATGAACAAGAAAGTAGTTACAGGCGCACTAATTGCAATTGCTGCAGGTTTAGCAACATATTTTTATAGAAGAAGAAAAAACAGGCTGAGTACTGTTGCTTCTGATACTTATAACACAATGGATGATACGCTAAGAAGCGTGGAAAATAAAACCGAAAATTATTTTTAACCTCCGGAAAATTACAAAGCCCCAATTGAGGGGCTTTATAATTTATTGTTGATTAAGTGGTATATCTCTTTTCAGCATGGCATCACGATTTGCCATTGCCCAGGCTGTATAAAAAACAAGCTTTACTCTTTTTGCCATTACATCGAAATTTATTTTGTCTATTGTATCTGTTGGAC
>JAICKT010000641.1 GCA_025927795.1 Parafilimonas sp.
TCTGCCTGCGTACTTATTACAGTATTTTCAGCAGCATCATAGTCTGCCTGGTTTACACCCTGCACGGCAAGTAAAGGTTTTAAACGATTAACATAATCCTGCGCAAGTTTAAGTGCTGCTTTACTTTTATTAAGATTAGCTACAAGGTCTTCGTCATTTATACGGGCAATTACAGTTCCTGTTTTAATATGTTTTCCTTCGGGAACATTCAGATAAGTTATTCTGCCCGTAGCTTCAGGATGCAGTTCAACAAACTCATTGGCGACAACCGTTCCGTTTGCTTCTATACTATCTGAAACAGCTTGTGTTTGCGCTACAATTACATCAACAATCGGCGGTGGAGATTTTGGCGGCTCTTTAATTTTTTGTTTTGAATGACAGCTTAAAGCAGAAACTATCACTATCATTAAATAAAAAAAGTATAACTTTTTGCCAGGCATTATTTGATTAATTCAGTTTAAAAAATTAAAAATAATTTATAAACGCCATTTCAAAATAAAGTGTGGTAAATAAATACAGTTTGCTAAAAAGGATGTAACGCAAAAAAAATGCGACCAATCTTCATTAATTAAAAATAAAAACGCCGGTTTCATTTAATAAACCGGCGTTTTCTATCAAACAAAAAATATTACTCTGCTTCTGCAACAACTTCTTTTACTTCAGGTATCATACGTTTCATCATGCCTTCAATACCTGCTTTTAATGTAACCATTGATGATGGGCAACCGCTACAACTTCCCTGCAACATAAGATTTACAACACCGTCATCATAACTTCTGAATTGTATAGCGCCGCCATCCATTTCAACAGCAGGGCGAACATAATTATCCAGTAATTCTTTAATGCGCTTTACAACATCGATATCATTACTTAAAATAATATTTCCTGTATCCTGTTTAATCTTTGCAACCTCGTCATCATTTACAATAGGCGCACCGCTTTCCAAATAATCTTTTAAAAATTGTTTTACAGATGGAATTACATCCTGCCAGTCTTCAGTATCTGCAGTTTTAGTAAGCGTTACAAAATTGCTCGCAATAAATACACTTTTTATAAAGGGAAAACTAAATAATTCTTTTGCCAATGGGCTTGGACCAGCCTGCGATTCATCCTGGAAATCTATACTCTTACCGGGATATAAAAGTTTGTTGGCAACAAATTTCATCGTTTCCGGGTTCGGCGTCATTTCAGTATAAATACTAATTATTGGGTTACCTGTTTTAATCATTGTAAAAATATTGAATTGCAAATTTACTAAACAATAAATAATCAAAATTACGAAGATGGGAAAGCGTTGTTAAACAATTACCGCAGCCTGTTCATACTCTTTAATAATTTCTGGTCTTTATAAATTCCTCTTGCGGCTAATATTAAAAATATCGGAATTAAAAATGCAAAAACAGATGTTAATGCCAATCCGCCGCCTGTATAATTTTTCTTTGAATTGAAATAAAGAAAAATATTTACTGCACTTATTACCAATGCAAGAATGGTTAGCCATAACTGCAGTTTTCTTTGCTTGAATACAAAAATTGTAAACAGGCAAAGCGTTCCAAGCATAGAAGTTAGTATTAATATAATCATGTTTGTTGTTGCATTAAATTGATCAGATGGCATATCAGGATGCGGACCTATAAAATAAAATGCAAA
>JAICKT010000635.1 GCA_025927795.1 Parafilimonas sp.
GAACAATCAAAGATTAATATAACAGCATGGTGCGTCATGTCGAGGAACGAGACATCTCTCGAATTTAAACGTGATTATTGTTGAGAGATTTCTCACTTCGCCGCAACATATTTCAAAATTGAATTCGCTGCCGGCGGCGTTCGAAATGACGACCGACAACACTGCGCTTCGTTTTTATTCGATATTAAAACTCAGATGTTTTATTAATTCCCCGGGCAGCTTGGGTAAGTTTTTTCTTTCAATAAGATAAGTTGATAAACCGGCAAGGTCACGGTAAACGTAATGCTTATTCAATGCACCTTCTAAATAACCTGCGCCGGAAGTGTTGCCTGTGCCTACACGCATGCCTATCATTCGCCTTACCATAATTAAATGTTTGTGCCGCCAGTTGCTCATTAAGTGATCAATCTCAATTAATGCATTTAAAATTTGATATGAAGTTTGAAACACAGGAAAATCCCTATACAACATTATAAACAATGCTGCACGTAAAGCAGCCGCAGAAAAATTGCTGCGTAAATTTTTTAGTTGCTCCTCATTTGCATTTTCAGAAATTTTATTAAAGAACACATAATCAAAATCAGCTAATTTATTGGCTTCTCGTTCAGTTAATCCATCTTTATAAATTTGCCTGTAATCATTCCAAAAAACATGCTGTGTAAAATTACTTTTGGTAAACTGATGATAATTTTTCCAAAACTCGTTTTCAAAAAAAGGAATTCTTTCGAGCCAGCTATTAATTAAGTGTGCTAAATTTTGCGAGTTTTCTTTCTGTGTTATTGTATCAAAATCGTTTTGATTAAATCCGCCTTCATTCATTCGTTTATAATAATCCTGCTGGTGCCTGTTTTGCATTTCCAAACCAAGCGTTGCTTCAATTAAACGAAACTGTGCGCTTTGAAAACCTGATGCAGGTGTAAGCAGGTTTCTGAATTCAAGAAAGTCAAGCGGCGTCATCGTTTCGAGAATGCTTACTTGTTGATTGAGCAATTCAAAAATTTTTATAATGCGGTTTAAACGATGTAATACAAGATTGAGGTCTTCTGAATTATCATTTATTTTTTCTTTATTAAATACTTTTAATACATAATCAAGCTCAAACAAAATTTGCTTAAACCATAATTCATAAGATTGGTGAATGATAATGAACAGCATTTCATCATGCGCAGGATGTTCGCTTTTAAAACTTTCCGGTTGCTGGCTGCCGAGAATTTTATCTAACTGCAGATAATTGCTGTAATACATATTCATTAATATAACAATTACAAAGAAACATTTTTGTTTGAATTTATGCTGTAAACCATTTTCAATAATTACAAGTGAGATGAATGATTTTTTTAAGAAATCATCTTACAAATATTTTGTACTTTAGAACCCTTAATCCATTGTTTGCCAGACAAACACTAAAATTGCAGGCTTATGTACCCTAATGACATCTATTATTACTTAAGCGGTATTTTATTAATACTGATAGTTTTAAAAACTATTCTTTATATAGGCAGTACGAGTAGGCATAATTTTTCAAGCTGGTTCTTTTTTACTCCATATGCAATATATAATTCGCATAACGAGCGTAGCAGGAAATTAAAAGTTTTACAAAACCGGTTAACAATTGTTATAATAGTTGTAGCTGTGGCAGATGCAATTGCTATGCTGATGTTTCACTAAAATTTTAGTTGCCCTTATATAAGC
>JAICKT010000651.1 GCA_025927795.1 Parafilimonas sp.
CAATGTAAACCTCGGCATGCAAAAATATTTTTATAAAAATAGACGATAAAGGGCAATTGTTTGAAATGATTTTTTTAGATTTGCCTAAAATTTATTTTAGTGACACCTAATCTTACCCAGGCGGAAGAGAATTATATTAAGAACATTTATCACCTTCAACAGGCAAGTGGTTCTGTCACTACGAACGATCTTGCGGCAATACTACAGACAAAACCTGCCTCTGTTACAGACATGCTTAAGAAACTAAAGACAAAAAAACTTTTGCAATACGAACCGTATAAAGAATTCTGCTTAACGCTTTATGGAAGAAAGACAGCATTGATGATTATCAGGAAACACAGGTTGTGGGAATATTTTTTGGTACATACACTCCGGTTTGAATGGGATGAAGTGCATGAAGTGGCGGAACAACTTGAACACGTAGAAAGCAAAAAATTAGTGGAGAAACTGGATGCATTTCTTGACTTCCCAAGATTTGATCCGCACGGCGATCCTATTCCTGACAGCAACGGAAAGATGAGTATTCAGCATGAAGTGAATCTAATTAATCTGCCTTTTAATAAACAGGCTGAAGTTACATCTGTGCGCAGTCAATCAACAGAGTTGCTTGAATTGCTGAAGCATAAGAACATCAACATCGGAACAAAGCTTGAAGTAAAAAAGAAATTTGATTTTGATAATTCTATTGAAGTGAAGATGAAAAATCTTTCGCCTGTTACAATAAGCGAGCAACTCGCAAAAGCTTTATTTGTAAGGGTTGTAGCTTCTTAAATATTTGAATGGAAAAAATAAAGTTGAACGAAATGGAATTTCAGAAAAGGGTTAGAGTAATAATGATAAAAGAATAAATGGTTGAAGTGAGTGATCCTTCAACAAGCTCAGGATAAACTGTACAAAAGCCTGATAGTAGTAATGCAGTTCGACTGCGCTCACTACTAAGTAAAAAAAATTATTTATTACAAAAAATGATGATGCAATAAATGTTACAAAGATTTCATACTGAAACATCATTAAGCGAAGTGCATGAAACCATTGATGCGACAAAGCACAGACGCGGCATAAGAAAGATTTTGCCTTATTTAGGGCCGGCATATTTAGTAAGCGTAGGATATATGGACCCCGGCAATTGGGCAACAGATTTGCAAGGCGGAGCAAAATTTGGCTACACATTGATATGGGTTTTATTAATGAGCAACCTGATGGCGCTGCTATAACAAGGATTGAGCGCAAGGCTTGGCATAGTAAGAAGAAGAGACCTTGCACAAGCTAACCGCGAAGAATATCCGCCGCTGGTAAATTTTTGCTTATACATTTTAGCAGAGCTTGCCATCGCCGCCTGCGATCTTGCAGAAGTGTTGGGAATGGCGATAGGTATTCATTTGTTAACAGGTCTTCCGATATTATGGGGCGTTTGTATCACCGTGCTTGATACATTGCTGCTGTTGGTTTTGCAGCGATATGGCATGCGCAAGATGGAAGCTTTTATCCTTGCATTGGTAGCGATAATCGGGTTATCATTTCTCCTTGAAATAATTTTTGCGCAACCGCATTTTGGCGATGTGGTAAGGGGTTTTGTTCCATCAGCTTTAAGTCATGAAGCGTTGTAC
>JAICKT010000536.1 GCA_025927795.1 Parafilimonas sp.
ACAGGCGTAAATACATAATTTGAAGAATGTGTTGCAGCATAATTGAGCGCAAACTCATAGCAATGTTTTCGGTATTGCGCACTCTTAATGCTCTTGTCGTTCAAATTCGGAATTGCCAAAAAAGAATTCACTGCATTTAGTGCCTCATCAAATTTTCCAAGTCCTGCAAGATTTATCGAATAAGGAAGTAAATAAAATTTTGTGTAGCTGCTGTCAATTGAAAAAGCTTTTTCATAATTCGTAACACTGTTTGCATAATCTTCCAATGTTCCATAAACACCTGCCAGCGATAAATATGCATCAACATATTTTGCATCATAATCAACAGCTTGCTGTAAAACAGGAATGGCTTCTTTAACCTCATCATTTTGCAATAATTCAATTGCTTTGGTGTAAGCAGCAGCAGCTTTTTTATTTACTGCATCGGGATTATAATTCTGCGCTTCAGCCGTAGAAAAAAAACACAAGCAAAACAACACATACTTCATACAGTAAAATTGCAGATAAGAAATTTAAGTTTTTATGTGTAAAAGTTAAAAGTGAAAATAATGCAGTAAATCACATACGGATAAAATAAAATTCTTTAAACACAAATAATTACTTTAGCCGTCATTATTAAAAAAAATATTTTATTATGAAATTGATTGCGCCTCTAATGTTTGGCTGCATGCTGGTATTTGCAGCCTGTAACAACAGTTCTTCTACAACAAATACAGATTCTACAAGCACAGATTCAACAAACAACTCCATGGACACAACAGCATCATCTTCCGGCAGTACAGATGGCTTTAAGTTGGGCGTACAAATGTGGACGTTTAGAATGTTCACCTTTGCAGAAGCATTAGATAAAGTTGACAGTGCTGGTATAAAAAATATAGAAGCATTTTGGGGACAAAAATTAGGTGATGGAATGAGCGGAGAATTTGGCGCAGGAATGTCTGCAGATACAAGAGCAAAACTAAAAAAGCTTTTGCAGGATAAAGGACTTCAGATTGTAGCGATGGGCGTAATTGTTCCAAAAGATAAAGCAGAATGGATTAAAGCATTCGACCTCGCAAAAGAATTTGGTTTAAGTTATATAACAGCCGAGCCAATAAAAACCCAGTGGGATATGGTTGATAGTTTAGCCGGTGCATATGGAATTAAAGTGGCTATTCATGATCATCCTAAACCAAATGTTTACTGGAGCCCTGATTCTGTTTTAGCAGCAACACAAGGTCATCCAAATATTGGCAGTTGCGCAGATGTTGGTCATTGGGCACGCAATGGTGTAAACCCTGTTGATGCATTAAAAGAATTGCAGGGACATATTTTTGGTGTGCATTTAAAAGACATTGTAAAGTTTAATGATACAGAAGCTGCAGATACGGTTGTAGCAAAAGGTGTGATTGATTTTCCCGCAATATTTGCAGAATTGAAAAGACAAAACTTTAACGGCATGTTATCTATTGAACATGAATCAAACTGGTATCATAGTTTGCCGGATGTTATTGCTACAAAAAATTATTATGATGAGCAAATAGCGAACCTGAAATAATGAATAAAGATTCAGTTATTCATACTTCAATTGCTCCATGGCTTACAGTTAATGATGGTAAAAAGGCGGTTGCGTTTTATGCAGCCGCTTTTAATGCAATAGAAACTTATCGTTTAGAAGATGAAGGTGTTTTTATTGTACGGTTAAATATAAATGGTGCTGAGTTTTGGGTGAATGAAAGTGCTGATTCAAATAATTTTATTGATAGTAATATAAGAATGATTTTAACTGTTTCTAATCCTGAAGAATTATTTGATAAAGCGTTAAAGGCAGGCGCTAAAGAAATTTTTCCTGTTGGTGTTGATCATGGATGGAAACTTGGAAGAGTTGAAGATCCCTTTGGTCTGCACTGGGAAATTGGGTATAAAATTTAGACTTCATCCTACCCTTCTCCACGGTAGAAGGGCAAAACCTACAAACCGTCTCTGAAGGAGAGGCTGTTACTGAAATCCTGCAATCTTATGCAACTGCACGGGATCATAAATATTCCCATCTTTAATTACAGTTTGCACTTTTCTTATTTCACGAATATTTTCCAAAGGGTTTCCATCAACAATAATTATATCTGCATTTTTTCCTGCATCAACTGATCCCTCTGTCGCATCAATCTTCATCACTTTTGCAGGTGTAATGGTTGCGGTTTCAATTGCCTGCATTGGTGTTAACCCACTTTCCACATATAATTCAAGCTCACGAAAAACACTATAACCAGGAAAACCCATGTCAGTACCGGCAACAATTGTAACACCGTTTTGGTATAAGGCATTTGTAATTTCTTTAAAGTCTTTCATAATAACTTTTCCGCGTGCAACGGTTGCACTGTCATCAGCGCCGGTATTTATAAAAAGCGGCTTCATTGGTTCAGGTAACGAAGCAAAGTTGGGTTCAATATCTGTGATATTATCTTTCAGGTTACGAAACGCCAGTTCAAAAACACCCAACGTTGGATCAATCACCACATGATGCGACTTAATAAAATCAAGTGCTTTAATGCTCATCGAATCATTCAGATCAATCGTTAAATCAGGTTTTCTTTTCACCACAGAAAAAAC
>JAICKT010000206.1 GCA_025927795.1 Parafilimonas sp.
GCATAATTTCATCATCTGCAAGCACAGCAGAAACGGGCAAGGTGCCGCCGCTTAATGCTTTGCCAAGAATTAAAATATCTGCACGCACATTTTCATAATCGCAGGCAAGCATCTTTCCTGTTCTTGCCAAACCTGTTTGAATTTCATCAGCAATAAATAATACATTATACGCTTCACACAATTGTTTTGCTTTTGACAGATAACCATCATCAGGCACAACAACGCCGGCTTCACCTTGTATCGGTTCAATTAAAAATCCTGAAATGTTTTTGTCTTCCATTGCTTTTTGCAAAGCTTCAATATCATTAAAAGGAACAATAACAAATCCTGGCATGTAGGGACCAAAACCATTATATGATTGCGGGTCTGTACTAAAAGAAATTACCGTACTTGTTCTGCCATGAAAATTATTTTCACACACAATAATTTTTGCTTCACCATTTTTAATTCCTTTTTTATCATAAGCCCAGCGGCGGCAAAGTTTAATAGCAGTTTCAACAGCTTCAACGCCGGTATTCATTGGAAGCACTTTGTCGTAACCGAAATATTCGGTGATGAATTTTTCATACTCGCCCAAAAGATTATTATAAAATGCACGTGAAGTAAGCGTGAGCTTTTGCGCCTGTTCAATCAACGCATTTATAATACGAGGATGACAATGACCTTGATTCATTGCAGAATATCCGCTTAAAAAATCAAAGTATTTTTTACCGTCAACATCCCAAACAAAAACGCCTTTGCCCTTTTCTAAAACAACCGGCAATGGATGATAATTGTGAGCGCCAAAGTTTTCTTCGAGTTGTAAATAATGATTTGTTTTATCGGTTAGTGTATGTGTAAGCATAAAATCAATTATACATTATGAATGATGAATTACAAGAGAAACGTAAGCAGTTTGCAGCTTTTATCATTGCAAACAATAACAATAAAACTTAGTGGTTGAGCAGATCTAAATTATTGGAGAGAAAACGCATGTTTTATAATTCGGATGCAAGGTAATAATTTTTGTGCAGAATTTACCAGGCGTCTGACATCTATTGTGAATGCAACCACTTCTCCACTTCATGCCTGTAACTTCTGCTGATGGGTATTTCGTATTTACCGATTTGAATTAATTCAGGTGTAAATGATTCTATTCGTTTTAATGAAACAATAAAGGAACGATGCGTTCTCACAAATAAATTGTTAGGAAGGTTTTCTTCTATTGATGAGATAGTTTGTTTAGTAACAATGGTTTTGTCTTTTGTAACCACTTTTATATAATCTTTTAAACTTTCAATAAATAAAATATCATCAAAATTTACTTTAATATTTTTTCTGTCGGCACGTAAATAAATAAAACTATCTGCGGTTGCATTTGGCGGAGTAGTTTTTAAACTGAAATCATTTACGCTAACAGTAATATTTAATCGTAAAACTTTATTTACTGCTTTTAAAAAACGCTCAAACGAAATTGGTTTTAATAAATAATCAACAGCATCTAATTCAAAACCATCTACTGCATATTTTCTGAAAGCTGTTGTAAAAATTACTTTGGGCGGATTAATAAGTGAGCGCATAAAATCTGTGCCTAATAATTGCGGCATTTGTATATCGAGAAAAAGCAAATCAACTTCATTGTTTTGTAAAATGGATAAAGCATCTACTGCATTATTAACTGAAGTTTTTAATTGAAGTACAGGCACCGCAGCAATATATTTTTCTATCACCTGCAATGCCGGTGGCTCATCATCAACCGCAAGACAAATTATTTTTTTATCGTTGAGCATTGCATTAGATTAAATCTTCTTCAAGCTACAAATTCCTTTGCTATTTTTTGTAAAGGAATTTGCATGTTTACAGTAAAAGTATTTTCAGTTGATTCTATTAAAAGCAAATGATTTTGCGGATACAAAAGCTCTAATCTTTTCCTTATATTATTTAAGCCAATGCCTCCTTTATCGTTTATAAAGTTATCTGCAGGCTTACTATTTGCAACAGTAAAATGAAGTATGTCTTCATCTGCCTGTATAAATAATTGTATCCATGGATCTGCAAGCATCTTACTGGCGCCATGTTTAAAACTGTTTTCTATAAAAGGAATCATTAATAAAGGGGTAACCATTTTATTTTGATAATCGCCTTCTACATTTATTTTTATATCGAGGCGCTTACCATAACGCACTTTTTCAAGCTCAATATAATCTTTAAGCGACTGCACTTCTTTTTCTAAATAAACAAACTGCGCTTTACATTCATTAATCATATAATAAAGCGTGTCATTTAATTTATCAACAAGCATAGGCGCCTGCGGCGATTTGTTTAATGTAAATGAATAGATATTATTGAGTGTATTAAATAAAAAATGCGGATGCACCTGCGCTTTTAGTAACTGTATTTCAGCATTTGTTTTTTCACGTTGTTTTTGTTCTCTTTCTTCTGTTTTTAGATAATAGTTTTTCATCATTTTTACAAATAGAAAAAGAAAAAGAATAAACATCGGTCCTACGCCAATAAAATTTCCGGTTATAAACCAAAGATTGTAAAAGAGCTTATCAGACGACTTATCCTGGATAAAATAATAAACATAAAAAAGTATAAAAAATGAAACCATAAATCCTGTGAAAGCCAGGATTTTTTTGTGTTGAGCAAAGTATAATGGTACTAACACATAAACTGCCAAATAGGTAAATGCTATTTCTGCTGCAACTTCAATTAACTCCTGGCTTATGCAATTAACCGGTGCAAAACTTGCTATAGTATTACCGCCCGTTACCATGCCGAATACGCTATTAAGCGTTAAATAAACAATCCAGGCAAACCAAAAAGTTATATGCCGGTATTTTCGGTTTTTACCATTATCAAATATAAAATTGTATAAGCTCATACAGTTGCTTCATATTCGGGTTGCTCTGCTTTATTCAAAGCGGCAGATTCGGAAAGAATTAATCTAAGCGATATTTCCATTAAGCTATCTTGAAAATTGGTTTTCAAAAGATATTTGCTTGCATAAAATTTTTCAAGCCTGCTTTTGAAGTTGTTGATTATTTCATCAGGGAAAGAACATGACAGTTTCATTTTCTTTATCTCACTAACAGAAAACAAGAAAAATAATTCATTGGTTTGAAGGCTGCATTCAACATGTATTCTTAATTGTTTTTCATCATTATTATTCAGGTTAATGAAACAGTCTTGTAAAAACGATAAGAGGACTGAAGGAACTACAGAAAATTTTTTAAGTTCTTCTTTTAAATTAATATTAATAAAGAAATGGTACCCTGTTTTATTTTCTTCAAATAAAATATATTGTTTAACTGCAGAAAGCTCCTGGTATAAAGAAATAAATTCAGCATTGCAGTCGTATAAAAGATAACTGAGCACATCAGAAAGCTGCAAAATCATTTTTGCAGATTCGGGAAATCCATTCTCCATATTTTTTTTCAGGCTTTTTAAAGATTGAAAAAGAAAATCCGGTTGAATGGATGTTTTAAGTGTTTGCAATTCTGTTTTAATTCTTTCATTTTCCATTTCAAGCACCTGCTTGCGCTGCAAATACCATTCTTTTACAAACTTTATTCCCGCTGCAAAGCATCCTATTGCAATAGCGAGAAATGCATTATTATTCCCATAACCAAAAACAGTAATTGGTTTTAATGTTGCAATATCACAGTTACAGGTTTTTTTAAAAAATAGAACAGCCATGAAATAATTCACCAGGTTGAACAATGCATACAACAAGAATGCAGCAATAAAAAATTGCATAAATTTTTTTTCTGCAAGTAAGCAGGCAAAAGAAAATATAAAAAAACATAAACAGAAAATATGCAGGCAGGCAAATAACAATAAACGCTAACCCATGCAACATAAAATGCGTTTGAGTGATATAAGACTGTAACAACTTCAGGCGTTAAGCTTTGTAAATAAAAAAAGGTTGTATATACAAGCCAAAACACTAAATGCCTTGTAATTCTGGACAAAGCTTTATTTGAAAATATAATCTTACTAAAAAACATCATAGCGCTTGCTATAAAGTTAGCCACTAATTCAGGCGACTTGAACAAAATTCAACAGTCGTTACGTTTTCGCAAACGAATACCATTTGTCGCCGATAAATATGAAACGCCATTGAATTGAAGCTGTGTATTGCCAATTCATGGTAAAACAGCAAAACAAAAAATTTACGCCTGTTAAGCGCAATAGGTTTGGTTTATTAAATCAAACAAGAAAAGTTTATGAAAACAAAAATAATTGTGTTTACAGCTTGCATGTGGTTATTAAATACTAACCAATCTATTTCACAGCTTGCTTTAAATAAACAACATGATACTTATTCACCATCATCAGTTACAAATACTTCTATAGCTGCCCTTAATTTAAATACTGTTGCTGCAAGTATTAAAGTAGAAAGGTCTTTCATATCCTATTTTGGCGAAGCTGCAGAAAACAACTGGAGCATGGCTGGCAACTATTTTCTTAACTGTTTTAATGTAAATGGCTTACTCACCTATGCATGGTTTACAAAAAATGGACAGCTTATTAATGTAACTACTTATGGTACAGAAAAAGATTTACCGGCAGATGTAAGAAATATTGTAAAAAGCAAGTATTATGATTATAAAATTGCCGCGGCTATCGAAGTAAAAGAAGATAATCGTGATATATGGGTGGTACAATTAGATAATGCATCGGAACAAATAACAATAAGAGTTGAAGATGGTGAAATGGAGCAGGTACAGCAATACATTAAATCAAAATAACTATTTCAAATAGTCGGAAACAAGCAGTGAAAATAGAGAACTTTCTTTTCAGAAAGACTTTTGTTTGAACTTGGTTTTTTAAAACCTGAAATTAGCTATGCAACCCAAAATTTTATTATCCCATTTTTCTTTTCTTTAAAGGTTCTCGCTTTTCTAATCTTTATTCAATCACAATAAAAATTTATAAATCATGAAAAAGTTTTTAAGTAAATTCAGCAGACATGCAATATACCCCACCCTGTTTTGTATGATTTTTTTGAGCGTTAGTTTTTTTGCCTGTAAAAAAACTGAAGTACCAATTTCGCAAAGCAGTGAAAACAGCAGTAATCTGCTGCTAAACAAAAACGCATCGCAATTTTCATCCGAAGTAATAGACAAATGGATCACTATGCAGCTTCGCCTGGATCGCGATGCTGTTGGTATTCCCAATGTTGCTTTTTTCAGGTACACGGCTTATTCAGGTGTTGCCGCTTTTGCAGCGGTTGCTCCAGGTACCAATGTTGGCGTATCCTTTAGTGGCAAATTGAACCGGTTAACAAACCTGCCTCAGGCAAACGCGCTTGCACTACTTTATTGGCCAGCAAGTGTAAATACCGCTCTGGCTTTTATGAACCGGAGTATGTTTACAACAGCAACTGCTATTGATAAAGCGGCAATTGATTCTTTGGAAAATGCACTGAACAATTCCTTTCTTTCCAAGTCAAATCCGGCAGTAATAGCCTTGTCAAATGCTTTTGGAAAGGCTGTAGCCACTGCCATTTTCAACTGGTCTGAAACGGATAGTTATAAACATGCAAGCGACCCGTACATACCACCGGTTGGGCCGGGTTTGTGGGTTCCTACGCCACCAACTTTTGCGCCTGCCAGCACACCGTATTGGGGCAATAACAGACCTATTATAGCAGGAGACATTGATAACACACAACCCGGTGCTCCTATCGCATATTCTGAAGATCAAAACTCAGATTTTTATAAAATGGTAAAGCGCGTATATACTGTGTCACAAAACTTGACACCTGCTGATTCAGCACAGGCATTATTCTGGAGAGATAATCCGGGCGTTACCGCTGGAGGGCACTGGCTAAGTATTTTGCAACAGGTGTTGAAACAAACCAATACTAAGCTTGATAAAGCAGCGTTTGCTTATGCGTTAACCGGCGCTTGTATGAATGATGCGAGTATTAGTGTTTGGCAAACAAAATATCATTATAATCTTGTAAGACCAGTTACATACATACAAAATGTGCTGGGACATACAAGCTGGCTTCCTCTTTTATCTACTCCCGCACATCCTGAATATTCTTCTGCCCATTGTGCTATGTCCGGTGCAGCAGCAAAGGCACTTACAGCAATTTTTGGAGATATTGGAAGCTTCACAGACCATACGTATGATTATTTGGGTTATGCTCCACGAACTTTCAGTTCATTTCGTGCTATTGGTGAAGATGTAGCACAGGCAAGAGTACTTGCAGGTCTTCATTATAAACCTTCCTGCGATACTGCATCGATACAGGGAAGAAAAGTAACAGCGAATATTTTGCGAATATTGAATTTGCATTAAATTAATAAAAGAGGCTGTTTCCAACTTTTGGCATAGCCTCTTTATTTGGATAGAAGCTACTGCAATGACGTTTGGCCCTGATGTCAAACTCTATGTTTCTGCATGGGGTATCGGTCCTCCGGGTGCAGGGCAAATTTTACAAATTGGTTTTAAATGCGAAGAAGTGCAGGCTGATGATGTGAAGCAATAAATATTTTAATTTTTATCCAACAAGTATTTATACACGGAAGCTGTTTCTACAGCTTCCGTTTCTTGTTCGCAGCAGAACCAAGCTAATGAATAAATATAAAAAATAAGCTCGGTTACAACTTAGAGCAAAAGAAATCGAATAGTGAAACAACATTCTCAAAAAAATAATAAAGTGAAGCAATAAACGCACAATAAATTCATTTGTGAAATTTAGATAGATACAATAAAACTTCAGCAACAGTAATCCTATCAAAGCTGCTTATCCAAGCTATCTGGCTTTTTAATCTTGTATTTAAATTTGCTTAACTTATTGGCTGAAAAGAATACTAATACTTATCTTTAGTAATGCTGAAACGCTGTGCATCATGCAGAATATAAGCCATTGATTTTGGATGCATTTTCAAATCTTACTTATGCATTTCACTTTTATGTTTTGCAGGTATTTGTCTTACTTATGCGCCTGCCTTCATTATGGCATAATAAAAATCCATTCTTGCAATGCTCCCGCATTTATGCAATACGCAATCAACAACAAGTTTAAAATTTTACATTCAGTTTGGTATGCACGAATTGTGAGAAGGTCAGTATCCTTGTTAATTAGAACTCCCGTTAAAAAAGGTATTTTAAAGTTAATTAATCTTAATGTTCCTGTTTTCAATGAGAAAGGTTGCATTATTGTTATGTGCCGTACACCCTGGAAAAGATTGTTGGTGCAATGGTGTTTAAAGGAAAATTTTGGATTAATTATTGCCAGGGCACAATACTCTGGCAAAAGACATATGATTCACAGGCGAGGTGTTGGTGTTAGTGAACTTCGCGATTTACTAAAGCACTTAAGATTGGGTGGGCGAATTATTGCTATTGCTGATGTAGTTAATAATTTAAATGATTGTTCATTCAACTTTCTGGATAAGCAACATAATTTCTCTCTTTTTGTTGAGCGACTTGCAACTTTAGCGCAAGTTCCAATTTTAGTAATGATTCCAAAGCTTTCCAATAACACATTTGATTTTATTTGCGGACCAAAATTTTTGACAGATGGCATAAATGCTAAGGATGGAATAATAACCCGGCAGGTGATATCTTTCCTTGAAAAAGAAATAAAAACTAATCCAGCGATATGGTCAAATTATGTAAATTGAACTAACCTTTCAGCATACACAATTTTATTATTTCTTCAAATAAATAAACTTCTTTAAGTTTAAATCTTTAAAATTGACTACATGAAAAAAATAATAATTTTATCTGTTGATGTCGTAGGCATTAGC
>JAICKT010000022.1 GCA_025927795.1 Parafilimonas sp.
AGCAACCGGAAAAGTTTCGGCAGACCAGTTTGTTAAGCCATAAATTTTAAATTATTTTTTCAGTTCGTGTAAAATCTCAACTGTTTCTGAAATTTCACCATTAAGCCTTTGCTCCCAGTTGCCATAGAATGCTTCAATTAAATTTTTATGCTCAGGAAATTTTTTTGTAAGAATTTCTGTGCCCGATTGTAATGAGCGGCCCTGGTCTTGTTCCAAATTCCACTCATCGGTACAAATATGTTTTAAGAACCACTCCATTTTTTCTTCATCATCTAAAATGGTTCTATACATATGACGCGGATTCCAGTCAATTAAAACACCGCCAAAATCAAAAATTATTGTGTCAATATTTGAATATTCATTTTTCATTTAATAACGCTTTATACAATTCTACAATTTCATGCACGTGTTTTGTAAGCGAATAATTTTTTTCTGCAAATGCATGAGCTTTTAAACTTTCATCTTTAAACTTGTTTGCATTAGCTGCATAATTTACAATAACGTTCGCAATTTCATTTGCATTAAATTTATCAAACCTATAGCCAAAGCCATCAAACTCCAATTGTTTTATACCACCAACATTACTTACAACAGGCACGCAACCCGCACTCATAGCTTCCATAAGTGCAAGAGGCAACCCCTCAAAATCGCTGGTAAGTAAAAAAATATGTATGCGTTTAAATGCAGTAACAGTATCAGATAACATGCCCGGCAATTCAATTTTGCCTTGCAGTTTGAGGGAGTGTATTTTATGATGTAGCATTGCATCATCAGGTCCATCGCCCACCATTAAAAATTTTATTTTAGGATTAAGCTTATAAACTGCTGCTGCAACTTCAACCCATTTGTCAACACGCTTTTGCGGGCGAAATCTTGCAACTAAACCAACTGTAAACTTTTCATTTAAATTTTCTGTATTGCGATACATATTCGAAAATTTATCTGTGTTAACTCCATTTAAAATGATTACTGTTTTTTTTGTTTTGAAAAACCAACCTTTGTGCATCTTACGAACAATCTTGCCAACTTCATGGGAAACAAAAATTAAACAATCAAAAAAACCATACACTAACCCGATTAAATAATAATTATACTTCGTATAAAATGTAACAAGATTATGTTCACTGTAAATAAATTTTGTTTTGCTGTTAAATAATCTTGCAGGAATTGTCATCCATCCTGCGGCTGGAAGATGTGTATGTACAACATCATACTTGTTGTTAATAATGCTGCGTAAAAATTTTATGTATTCAATTAAAAATTTTAAAGAGGATATTTTATAGCTATGAAATGAATTTACATTTGGTTTTACTTCTTCTGCAAGCCCAAGTTTTTTATGATCAAGAATGTATAAATCGGATTCAACGTTTTCTTTAAAATAAGGATGCGCAAAACATTCGCGCAGCAATACTTCTGCTCCGCCGTAACTAAATACACGAATAACATGTGCAACTTTAATCTTCTTTTCCAATTACCTTTTGATTATTGAATTTTGTAATCAACTTCATGGTTGCCGTTTGGTGCACAAAGTACTGCAGAGAAAGCGAGATAAACTGTAAAAATTCAGTGTGCGCTTCGCGCCTTCTTTGCATACTTTCTATCGCCATGATTCACGAATTAATATTTGCCTGTAATTGCAAGAATTTGCTGTTTAGTTTCTTCCGCCATTGTACTCGTTGCAGAAGCAAAAGAAGTTTGATTTCGATTATCAACAATTATTTTTTTAAGATATGCATCTACTTTATTTGATGGTGGCAGTTGCATAAACTCCATCATTTTATAAATAAAAGTTTTAGCATCTTCTACAAAATCTTCATAGCGGCAATCATAAACGTTTAAGCCAAGCTTATCAATTTCCTGCTTTGTTGTTTCCATTAATTTTTTATACTGAAATGCTGTTATTAATGCAGGCTTATCTTTTATGGTTTCAGCATAAGCAATTTCTTCGGGTGTATATGCGCCGCGCCACCAAAGTTTATTAATACCCATGCGTTGCCAAAAGCCAACTTCTAACCAGGAGTGCACGGTAGCTACAGGTTCGCGAATTACATTTACTATAAGTGCATCAGGGAAAATACTGGTGAGATATTCAAGTCTTGCGGGACCCGTAAATTTCATAATCAATCTTTTTTTGCCCTGGTATTTTACTTGTTTGGCAAGAAATGAACGGATGTATTTTATCTCCTGTTCTGTTGCTTTTTCATTCAATAAAAATCCTCTTGCAAAATCTATTCGTTTGCCTGTAATATGTTCCCAAAAATTATAACGCTCAACCGGGTTAAATAAAATCAAATTAAATTTTGTCTGATTTTTTTGCCTTGTGTTTTTACTTGCACCAACATACTTATAAAACTTTTTAAAGCGCCATAACTTATTATCAAAAAAAGGTCTCAACAAATTAATCAATGGTGTAAAAAAAAATATTTCCTGGTAATTAGAGTGCCACGCAAGGTCTTCATGTTGAAAAATAATTTCAGAAATTATTGTTGTTCCCGAACGTCCGCTGCCAATAATAATGATTGGCTTTTCAAGATATTTTTCATTGCGGAATGTCATTCATTTAGGTTTATGAAGCATCAACTATTTATTAGTTCTAAAATCTGCTTCTTTGTTTCTTCGGTAATATCTGTGTGTGTGCTTTCTGCTTCACGATTATTGCGATCTGCAATCAGGAGCTTATTTATAAACTTATCAATCAGCTTTGACGGGTTCAGATGAACATATTCTAATAAACTGTTTGTAAATGCAGTTGGATCTGAAACAAAATCTTCATACTGCACAGTATAAATATCCGGCTGTATTTTTTTTATTTCCTGTTGCTCCGTTTCCTTTAATTTTTTATACTGAAATGCGGTGAATAAAAATTTATCTCCTTTTAAAGTTTCTGCCTTTGCTATTTCTTCTTTAGAATATGCGCCATACCACCAAAGTTGATTTGTAATTTGCTGACCCCAGGAAACTTCAAGCCATGAACGAATAACAGAAACGGGATCTCTTTCAATACTTACAAACTGCGCATCAGGAAAAACACTTGTTAAATATTCCATACGCACAGGACCCGTAATTTTTAATGCAAGTCTTTTTCTTTTTTGAAATTTTACGAGTTTGGCAAAAGCAGTTCGAATATGTTTCTGTTCTTCAGGCGTTGCTCTTTCATTCAATAAAAAATTTCTTGAAAAATCTATGCGCTTACCTGTAATCTCTTCCCAAAAATCATAACGTTCAATAGGGCGGAACAACATATAATTTGTAAAAGAAAGATTGTTTTGCGTATTCATTCCAATTACCCGCCACCATTTATTATCGAATAAGCGACGCATATAATTTATGGGTAGGAATTTCGGGAAAAGCTCCTGATAATTCGAATGCCATGCAAGGTCTTCGTGCTGAAAAATAATCTCAGAAATAACAGTTGTGCCTGAACGTCCAGCACCAAAAATGATAATTGGTTTTTCAAGAAGGCTTTCGTTCTTTGAAAGAAAATCAGTCATGGTTAGTTATATTGATCTTTTAGTATTAAAAATTTTTTAAAAAATCGTAATACTTGTTTCGTCTCGTCTTTCGCCATAATAATTATTGCACAATTTTAAAATTGAAAATATATAAACTGGCCACCATTAAATATTTTTACCGATAGTATTTTAAATTTAAATACAGGAAAATTTAATTGCGGTTAAAGTTTTTTAAACAAAAGCCACCATCATATACTTTTGTACGTATATGATGGTGGAAATTAATTCATATCAGAACTGGTTAAATAAAGGAAATTTATATCTTTGATTACATCTGGCCAGAAGCAATTTTTTTCGCAAGCTATGGAAATGAATTTTCAAACCTCAGTTGTAAACACCGAAGATATTATATATATCCATGTTGCATCGGATCAGTATAATAAATTTCAATTACTTCAACAGCGGGTTTATGAAAAAAAGTTGCAAATGATTTGTAAACGTATATTCGACATATTTGTTTCTTTTGTCTTGATATTTTTACTTTCACCCATTCTTATTCTTATTACAGTTTTAATAAGATTGACCTCACGCGGACCTGCGGTATTTTCAAATGAAAGAATTGGTTTGGATGGCAAACATTTTAATTGTTATAAATTTCGTTCAATGGTGGCTAACCAGGCAGTTAAGCGCGATGATCTTAAGCAGACAATTAAAGGTCTTGAGAACGGAATTTTACACAAAAGTAAAACTGACGGCCGTGTTACTTTTATAGGTAAAATAATACGTAAAACCAGTATTGATGAATTGCCTCAACTTTTTAATGTATTAAAGGGTGATATGAGCATAATTGGCCCAAGACCTTTAGTACCATTCATGCTTAAACCATTTCCAGAATTTTCTAAGATACGTTGTCTTGTAAAACCCGGCATTACCGGTCTTTGGCAAATAAGAGACAGGGAACATAATACCAGCGCAGAATTTATGATTAAGCACGACACTGAGTATATTGAAAATTACGGACTGATACAAGATTTTAAAATTCTTATTGAAACTCCCATTGCTGTTCTCTCTGCAAAAGGTGCATATTAAAACGTAAGCTGCGTTATTAGGATCAATAAATCAATTTAATGATTAAAGCTGATTATGTAGTTGTTGGTGCCGGGCTAACAGGCGGCACAATTGCACGTATTCTTAAAGACCATAAGCAGGATGTAATTATTTTAGAAAGAAAGGAGCATATTGCCGGTAACGTATATGATTACATACATGATTGCGGTGTAATGATTAATAAATATGGGCCGCATTATTTTAGATGTGGCTCAGAAAAAATATGGAATTTTTTAAATCGCTTTACAGAGTTTTACAACTGGTCTGCCACACTTCGCTCAAAAGTAAATGGCGAATATTTAAACTGGCCGGTAAACCAGGATTATATTGAAAAAGTTGCAGGTACAAACTGGAATTTATTTAGAGGTGAACCATCTAATTTTGAAGAAGCTTGTCTTGCTAAAATGCCTAAACAACTTTACGAAATTTTTATAAAAGGTTATACGGAAAAACAGTGGGGTGTAAAAGCAACTGAATTAGATAAAGAACTAGCTAACCGTATAACAATTAATAAACCTAATGTAAATACATTAACGCCAAACCATCGCTGGAACGCTATACCCAAAAATGGTTATACAGAAATGGTGAGAAATATAATTAATGGCATCGAACTAAAACTTGATTTCGATTATTTAAAAAATAGAGAAGGTATAGTTGCTAAAAAAATGCTTGTATTTACAGGACCAATTGATGAATTTTTTAATTATAAATACGGAAAATTAAATTACAGAGGACAGAACAGAAAAATAGAATACCTACATGATATACAACAGTATCAACCTTGCATACAAGTTAATTATCCAGACAGTAATGATCCGCGTATAAGAACAATCGAATGGAAGCATTTAATGCCTGATGAAAAAAAGGATAAAATAAAAGGTACCGTTTTAACGCATGAAACACCTTTCACTCCACAAAATTCAAATCAATATGAATATCCTTTTCCTGATAAATACAATAAGAATCTTTACGAAAAATATAAACAGAATGCAGATAAATTAAGCAATACTTTAATCTGCGGCAGATTGGGAGAATATAAATACTACGATATGGATCAGGCAATCGGAAGAGCAATGATGCTTGCAGCAGGAATACTACAAAAACAGAATATTTCTTTTGTTAATGAATATAATTAAACAAGCGAAGCTATGGCTGAGAATTTTTGCTTTACATTATAAGAATAATCTTGGTAAAATTTAATTCAGTTTAATTTCAAATAGTGCAGGCCACATTTTACCGGTAATATAAAAACTTTGTTTGGTTGAATCATAAGCAATTCCGTTTAGTACATAGCCGGTATTTGCAGAATAATTACCGGAATTATAATTTACTCCGCTTTTTTGTAGAAGATTAGAACAATCTATTTTGCCGGTTACATTTCCATTTTCCGGATTTATTTTTACAATATAATCGGTTTCATAAATATTAGCATAAATAAAACCGTTTACATATTCAAGCTCGTTGAGAAAACTAACAGGACCATTATTATCCGTAACATTAACCTGTCTTAAAATTTTAAAATTTTCCGGGTCCACAAAATAAAGATTGCTGCTGCCGGTGCTTAGAATTAATTCTTTACCGTTGGTGGTTAATCCCCAGCCTTCAAATGGCCAATTAAATTCATTTATTTTTTTGAATGTATTTAAATCATAAACATAAACTTTATGCGTTTGCCATGTAAGCTCATATATTTTATTATTAAACACGGTAATGCCTTCTCCAAAAACTGTTGAATCTGCTGAAGTTTTTACCTGCTGTAAAATTTTGCCTGAAGCTAAATCTGTTTTAAGCAATTTACTATGTGCGTAGTTGCCCGTGCCTTCATACAAATTGTTCTTGTACCATTCTAATCCCTGCGTATATGAAGATGTATCGTGCGGATAAACTTTTACAATGGAAAAATTTATTATGGGTGGTGGCGGGTTGGCATTATCATCTGTTATAGTATTTGTATTTGTAGAATTATTGTTGCAGGCAGAAATAAAAATCAATAATAAAAAAACTACTGCGGATTGTTTCATTAATTTAAAAAGTGAATTTTGATTGCAAATTTAATACGAACATAATTTAAAGTAATTATAATGTGTGTTACAGAATGAGAGTTTGGCATTATTTTCAGCTTTTAATTTATTTTTTATAAAATCTTAAGCTTGGTTTAATCGTTTTGAAAAACTTTAAAATATATACATGAAATACATCTTAGTTCTTGCACTGCTTAGTCTTTCTATTCAATGTACACCACTGCAGCAGGTTACAAATAATCTTCCGGATTCGGGTAATGCGAACCAACAACAAATTGTTGAGGGTCTTAAACAGGCACTTACAATTGGTACACAAAACAGTACAAATAAACTTAGTGCTGTTGATGGTTTTTTTGCAAACGCAGCTATAAAAATTTTAATGCCGCCTGAAGCGCAGGATGTTGAAAAAACTTTGCGCCGTTTTGGTATGGGTAGTCTTGTTGATAAAACAGTGCTTTCATTAAACCGTGCAGCAGAAGATGCTGCCAAATCTGCAACACCCATTTTTGTAAATGCTATAAAACAAATGACAATTACCGACGCGCTTGGAATTTTAAAGGGCGGTGATTTTGCGGCGACAAATTATTTCAAACAAAAAACAACTGATGCATTAACGCAGGCATTTAAACCGGTTATTTCAAAATCATTAAACAAGGTTGATGCAACAAAATACTGGAGTGATGTGTTTACTGCATACAATCGCTTTTCATCAAAAAAAGTTGAGACAAATCTTACCGCGTATGTAACACAAAAAGCAATTGACGGAATTTTTTATGAAGTAGGTTTGGAAGAACAAAAGATTCGTAAAGATCCGGCAGCACGCGTTACTGATTTATTAAAACAGGTATTCGGAAATCAATAATTATTAAGGCATTTAAATCTTTCCTTCATTAATTAGCAATTTTATTTTCAAGATAGCTGCAATGCTCATAGCATCTGTAATTATATTTTGTGTAACCATATTATAAGCTTCATCAAAAGAAAGTTTTTTTATACGCAATTTTTCTGTTGACTCAGGCATTGCTGTATGTTGAGTTAAGCCCTTTGCTGCATACACAAAACAATGCTCATCTGTTACAGAATTACTCAAATACATTTCGATTATTTGCTTCCAGCTATTTGCTTGTAAGCCCGTTTCTTCAAGCAGTTCACGTTTAGCTGCATCTAACGGAGATTCATCTATACAACCACCTTCAGGAATTTCCCAGCTATATTCATCAATGGTGAAACGGTATTGACCAACAAGATATGTGTTGTAATTTTCATCAAGCGGCACAATGCCAATAGCAATATTTTTAAAATGAACTTTTCCGTAAATACCTTTTCCGCCATTTGGATTTATAACATCGTATTCAGTTACGTTAATCCAGTTGTTGTCGTAAATATTTTTTTCAGTAAGAATTTGCCAGGGATTTTTTTCGGCTTTCATTAAGTATGATTGCTTAATATAGATGATGCGCTAAACAGTTGCTTTTTCCATCACAAATGTTTCAAGGAATTTAGTAGTGAAATTTCCTTTGCGGAAATCTTCATTCTTCATTAACTGCAGATGAAATGGAATGGTAGTTTTTACACCATCAATTACGTACTCGCTTAATGCCCGGTACATGGTATCTATCGCTTCATCTCTTGTGCGGGCAACTGTAATAAGTTTACCAATCATTGAATCGTAATAAGGTGGAATTACATAACCTGCATATACATGGCTGTCAACACGCACACCATGACCGCCAGGTGTATTCAATACATTTATTCTTCCGGGTGATGGACGAAACTCATTATAAGGATCTTCAGCATTTATGCGGCACTCGATTGCGTGCATTTGGGGTAAATAATTTTCGCCTGAAATTTTTTCACCCATTGCAATTTTTATCTGCTCTTTAATAAGATCAAAATTGATAACTTCTTCTGTAACGCAATGCTCAACCTGTATGCGCGTATTCATCTCCATGAAATAAAAATTGCGATGCTTATCAACTAAAAACTCAATGGTTCCAACACTTTCATAATTTATGGCTGATGCAGCTTTAATTGCAGCTTCACCCATTTTTTCGCGCAGCTCATTTGTCATAAATGGTGAAGGCGATTCTTCAACTAATTTTTGATGTCTGCGTTGTATAGAACAATCTCTTTCACTTAAATGACAAACTCTTCCAAACTGATCACCTGCTATCTGTATTTCAATATGTCTTGGCTCTTCAACAAATTTTTCCATGTAAATACCATCATTCTTAAACGATGCTGCAGCTTCTGCTTTTGCTGTGCTGTAAGCACGTTCCATTTCTTTTTCTTCCCACACAACACGCATGCCTTTTCCACCGCCACCTGCAGTTGCTTTAAGAATTATAGGATAGCCAATTTCTTTTGCAAGTGATTTTGCTTCATTCAAATTTTTTAATAAACCCTCGCCGCCCGGCACAACAGGAACGCCGGCTTTTATCATCGTTTCTTTTGCAGTTATTTTATCTCCCATTGCATTTATCATTGCAGGTGTTGGTCCGATAAATTTTATCCTGTGATCACCACATATCTGTGCAAACTTTGAGTTCTCCGCAAGAAACCCGTAACCGGGATGAACAGCATCTGCATTGGTAATTTCTGTTGCTGCAATAATGTGCGGGATGTTAAGATAAGAATCTGCGCTTTGTGGTTTTCCTATACAAACAGCTTCATCTGCAAAGCGCACATGAAGGCTATCTTTATCGGCAGTAGAATATACAGCAACCGTTTTAATACCCATTTCTCTGCATGTTCTTATAACACGAAGAGCAATCTCTCCACGATTAGCTATTAATACTTTTTTAAACATTTAATAATTTTATTTTGAAAAGTGCAATTGGAAGATTGGGAAATTGCAATTTCAAAATTTCCCAATTCAAAATTTCAAACTAACTCGGTTCTACTAAAAATAATGGTTGATCATATTCAACCGGGCTTGAATCATCAACCAAAATTTTTACAACTTTTCCGCTTACCTCACTTTCAATTTCATTAAAGAGCTTCATGGCTTCAATAATGCAAAGCACTTTTCCGGGTGCAATTTCTTCGCCAATTTCAACAAAATTGGGTTTATCGGGTGAAGGTCTTTTATAGAATGTACCTATCATCGGGCTTTTAATAGTAATTAAATTATCTGGTTTTGCAGCAGTTGCATCAGCAGTTTCTGTTGCTTCTTTTGTTTGTACAGACTGCATGGCGGATTGAGCCGGTGGTGCTGCAGCTATTTGCGGTTGTAAAAAAACCGGCGCGGCAACAGGCTGCTGTTGTGTTGACTGTTCTTTCTTTTGTTTAATGGTTATTTTAAAATCATTCTCTTCAATACTTAATTCACCTATGTTGCTTTTGTTAATTAGTTTAATCAGTTCCTGAATTTGTTTATAATCCATAAATTAAATTTTGAGAAGGAAAGGCAAAGTAGCAAAAAATTATATAACCTGCTTTATAACTTAAAAAAAGCAGTTTAAGTTTTTTCTTTTGTTTATTATTCGTGCAACGTTTGCAAAAAAATATTTTATTTATCATGATTAACTATTACAAGTATTGCAAAACATTGCTAATGATTTGTACAAAATAAAAAAGTTCCTGTTAAGGAACTTTTGTTCATTCAATGTTGAATGAAAATGATTTTAAACTTAGGTAGCATTAATAACGATTATAACCACCGCCGCCTTCGCCACGATTACGGTTGTAGCCTCCGCCACCGCCGCCGCGATTGTAACCACCGCCGCCACCGCCACGATTGTAGCCGCCGCCACCGCCACCAAAGCTTTTCTTTTTGTATCCGCCACCGCCGCCTTCGCCTTCTTTGCGTGGTGCAGATTCATTAACAACAATCTTGCGTCCGCCTACTTCTGTATCGTGCAGATTGCTGATTGCCTGGCGAGCTGCTTCATCGTCACTCATTTCAACAAACCCGAAACCTTTGCTGCGATTGTTGTTGAACTTGTCGGTAACAATTTTGGCAGATACTACTTCACCGTAGGGTGAAAATAAGTTTTGAAGATCGTCACTGGTTAAACTCCAGTTTAAGTTTCCAACGTAAATGTTCATTTAAAAAAATTTAATTAATAAAACCCGAAAACAGAAACCCCGAACCAAAACATTTACGTGAAACGTTTAGGGAATTAAGGACTAACTGTAATCTTTGCTTTGCGAAAATATGGGAAATTATTAATACCAAATTATGTTTTTTGGGTTAATTTAATCAAGGCTGAAACTCAATGCAGATTTGCTATTCAAATAAAGATTGCACTCTTTTTATAATATTTCCCCAGTAATAATATTCATAATAAGTTGCGGGTGTTTTTATTGATTGATTTGCCACCTGCAAAACAGCATTTACAAACGCATTCGCATCGTTATCGTTAACAATTTTTATTTTATTGCCACATGCATGTAAATTAATTCCTGCAGCGCCTGTATTGCACGATATAACAGTTGCACCGTAACCAATTGCATCAATCACTTTTGTTTTTACGCCACCGCCTGTAATAACAGGGTTTAAAAAAATATCTGCTGCTTTAAAGTAAGCGGAAATGTCATCTACAAAACCTGCATAAATTATATTTTTATCAGCATAGTTTTTTAAATTATTAAATGATGCAGGTAAATCTCTGCCGCAAATCATTATGCGGTAGTTAATATTTTTTTGTTGAAAAAGAATTGGGTTGATTTCATGCAAGATAAAATTAAGCGCATCTGTATTTGGCTTATAAGAAAGTGCGCCATTAAAAAATAACATCTTGCAATCATTGGGAATTTTATATTTTGAATAAATCTTTTCTTTTTGAAATTGAATGTCATCCGGCATTTCTTTTAACTCAATTCCATAATCAACTAAAAAAGCATTTTCTTCCTTTACCATTTTATGTTCAACAGCAAACTGAATATCTTCAGGCGAAACAAAAAAAACACCGTCAGCATATTTATATGCCCATGTTTCATATCTTTTTAAAATTCTCCACCACCATTTATCTAATGTTCTGAATCGTTCAAATTCTATATTGTGAGAATGTACAAACCATTTTAGTTTTAATTGCTTTTTCAACATCCATCCAATCCATGCCATATATGGATGTTCAGTGATAATATTCTTTACATTTTTTTTAATCGCAATTTTTTTAATCTTCCTTGCCCAAAGCGGATTTGCATAGCGTAATCTCGAATCAGTAAGCAATGGAATTAACTCATAATTTTCTGCGAATTTTTTTTCGTTTGATTTTACAGAAACAACAGTAAGCTGATTTTTTTCGCCAAGATATTTACAGAATATAGCAATACCTTTTTGCCCGCCCATTTGCGCAGGTAAAACTTTATAAGGTACTATATCAATAATGTTTGCCAAATGTTTTGCAGTGCGCAAATAAATGAAAAGGTTTCAGTTTTATGATTAATCAAGCCAATTAAAATATATTTATTGGTAAAATAAATTAACGATGACCAAAGCTGCTGCTCCATGGAGCTTTACACAAAAACTTGTGTTTCGTTTTTTTCTTGTTTTGTTTTTGCTGTATATTTTTTTTAATCCAAACGGCGTTTTGCCTTACAGCGATTATGCCTATGATTTTTACATTCAGCCATTTCATACATTAATGGTTTGGATAGGAAAAGATATTTTGCATTTGTCTTACCCGATAACTGTTTTTACCAATGGCAGCGGCGATACTACTTATGATTACATTGTTATATTTTTTATCGCAGTTGTTTCTTTAATTGCCGCAATCACATGGTCACTCATCGACAAAAAAACAAAAACCTACAATAAATTATTTTACTGGCTTTGTGTTATTGTGAGATATTATGTTGCCATTACAATGGTCAGTTACGGGTTTGTAAAAGTTTTTAAATTGCAATTCCCCTTTTTTTCGCCAGATCGTTTGCTTGAGCTTTATGGAAATTCTTCATCAATGGGTTTAGCCTGGAACTTTTTGGGCTTTTCAAAAGGATATAATTATGTAATGGGTTTTGCAGAATTATCAAGCGGCGTTTTGCTTTTATTCAGACGAACAACAACACTCGGTGCTATTGTAACATTGGTTGTTGCAGGAAATATAATGGCAATAAATTATTGTTTTGATGTTCCGGTTAAACTGCTTTCAACTGCATTGGTGGTGATGGCTTTGTTTTTATTGGCGAAAGATATTTATCGTGTGGTTAACTTTTTCTTTTTAAATAAACCGACAAATGCTGCAAACATTACCGCGCCTGTATTTAGAAAAAGATGGCAAAACATTGCAATCATAATTTTAAAATATGGATTGATTTTGTACATAGTAATTATAAATATTTTACAATCGCTGGGAGCTTTAATAAAATATGGTGATGAATCGCCCAAACCACCATTATATGGTATTTATAACATTGAATATTTTATCCGGAATAATGATACCATTGCACCGCTTGCAACTGATACTACGCGCTGGAAAAAACTTATTGTAAGTTATCCCGAATATTCGTTTGTACAATTTATGAACGACAGTACGAAAGGTTTTGCTTTTAAGCCGGATATAATTAAAAAAAGAATTGAAATGTTTAGTTATAACGATACAACAAAAAAATCCAATTTAGTTTACAGCTTTCCGCAAAAAGATATTTTATTACTTACAGGAAAATTAGACAGTAATTCTGTAGTTATAAAAATGAAGAAATATGATTTGAAAAATTTCCGTTTAATAAATCGCGGATTTCATTGGGTAAACGAATATCCATATAACAGGTGATGTTTTTTCACGCAAAGATTTTGAATTAAGCAAAGAGGCAAAGGATAATTTGTAACAGAATTGCTTACTCAACTTATTCTCTTTAAAACTCTGCGCCTTTGCGTGAAAATAAATTAGCTGCTTCTTCTTCTTGCTAAACTACCGGTTAATGCAGCAAAGCCTGATATTAATCCACCAATTAATGCAGTTATTAAAATTAATAATAGTGATGAACCGTTTAATGGCAATAGCTGCGCGATTCTTTGAGAAAGTATATGTTGATTTGCGTTGTCAATTATCAGCGTTAAAAAAAGCCATAATAAAAACATGCCTGTAAAGCCTGCGATAAATGCAGCAAACGCTCTCTGATGAATAAATAATGCAATGATGAATGATGTAACTGCAAAACTCCACCAGTCAAAATATAGCGGAGCAGCAAAGCCTAATAATGCAACCAATAATAAAACTATAATAAACTTCATATTTATGATTTGCTGAAAATTAATTTGCCAAGATTATTTTTCTTAGTTGCAATTTCATCTTTTTGATAAAGATGTATTTTATAATAATTTCCTTTTGTCCATGTATCAATAAAATTATCGTAATACCTGCTGCCTGGGTTACCGCTTTGCCCACCCGGATAAATGCCGTATGCATTAATATCATCCGTTAATTCAACAATCATGCGCCAGCTTGGTCCATGGTTCGCTCCAATAGCATTAATAATGTTTACTCCGCCTCCCACGTTTATATGCAAATGGCTGAATGCAGGAATTTTCAATAAGTGAGATACGTGAGAATCTTTAAATTTTCCCCATTCAAAATCGTTACCAAGTTCTGCTTTTTCAAGCACAGGTACAATGCTTTTAAACGCAGCAGTAATATCATCGTTTAAAGTCTCTATATCATATGTATTAATATTATCAGCAAATAATTTAGCAGAATCTTTTAAAATATTTTTAAGCATAGCTTGCGGCTCAATTGTTGGCATTGGTAAACTGGATTGACTTAATTCATCACCATAAATTTTACTAAGGCAGCTATCAACCCATAATTTAAAAACAGTTGCACCTTTTGAATCTGCATCATTTACCAAATTCCATTTTTCAAGCAGATTCAAATATTTGTTTTCATCATTATTTAAATCCGAAATATCAAGATATGTCATTAATACGGGCAAAGCATTTTCTGCAAGCAGGTTATAAAAATTTGTTTGCAGCATTTTCATATCATCAACAGTTATGTTTTGCATTGATGATAACGAGCGATTAATTAACCAGCTGCGGTAATAAGAAAAATAAGCAGGCATGTAATATGGATAAATGCGCGGATAGTATGGATATTGGTTTGCACTGCTTACAAAACCTCCTTCAGGATTATGCATCACAGGTTGCAAACTATCCGAAATATAGCCCTGCCATGCATAACTGCTATCATCACCAGGCATTAAAAAATCTCCCTGCCTATACCATTCTGCCGGAAATTCTCCGGCTTGTTTTATAGCTATGTCGCCTGCTTTATCAGCAAAAACAAAATTTTGTCCAGGGCATTTAAATATAGAAATCGCATTCAGATAATCATCATAATTTTTTGCACGCATCAATCTGAAAAGTGCACCCAATTCATTGCTTTCATCATGCGCTTTCCATCTGCATGCATAATATTTATTTGAATTAAGTTTATCAGGATAATGCGGATCGTACATAACAGGTCCCCACACTGTCATTGCAATATGTTCTGTATCGTTTTGCTTATTTCTTATTTTAATTATTTCATCGCGAATTTCTGCATCACGCCAATTACTGTCAAACCAATATTGATGCATTGTTGAGTCTTTAAACTTCACTTCATAATAATCTTTTACATCTCTTTCTGCATTGGTTAAACCCCATGCGCAATTATCATTAAAACCAATTAAAACATTTGGCGCTCCACATAACGTAGCGCCATAACTATTAAAATTTGGTGTTGAAATTTGCATTTCAAACCACAACGAAGGAAGGTTTAAACCAAGATGCGGATCGTTACATAAAATTGGTCTGCCGCTTTTTGTTTTGCTGCCGGCAACAGCCCAGTTGTTGCTGCCATTTTCTTTATTTGGTTTGATGGGTTTATTTGCAGGTGCTACAACATTTTTATAATTAAAATAAATTGAATCAACATTTGCGGGAGGCTTCACAGCTAAAATATGTGTAAGCCTTGGTAAAGGATCGGTTATAATTGGCTGAATAGAATCTAACACGTAAGGAAAAAGCGCTTCATATTGTGCCCGCGATAAAAAAGCTTTGGCATTTGTTTTTTCAAAATCCTGTTCATAGCCGGCAAGATCCCATGACATATATTTTATGAACAAAGCAGATTTCATATTTGTCCATGGCTCCGGTTTATAGTTAAGCAGTTTATATTCTATGGGATAATCTTTTTCTGATAATGAACTGATGTATGCATTTACGCCTGCAGTGTACGCATCGCAGGCTGCTTTTAACGGCGCATCATTTTCCATTGCATGCAAAGATTTTTCTGCAGCATATACCATTCCTAAGCGACGAAAAAATTTATCAATCTTTAAAAAATTTGTACCGTTTGATGAATCGCCCATTATTTCACTTAGTCTTCCGCCTGCTGCATACGTTTGAAAATCCATTTGCCATAAACGGAATTTTGCATGCAAATAACCTTGTACAAACCATGCATCGTTTTCATTTTCTGCATACACATGCGGTACAAGGCGTTCATCAAAATAAACTTCTGTTTTGCCGCTCAGTTGAGGAAATTTTAAAGTAGCATTGAAGGTTTCATTAACAGGTTCAGCACTTTGCCAAAAGCCTGTTTGTGGCGAAAGAAAAAAACCAAGTCTCGGTGTTTTATTTCCGCTTAAGGTTAGCTGAATATTCAACACATAAATTAATGCTATTGTAATAAGTGCAGAAATAATGCAACCAATAATTCGCATGGCAATTAATTAAGTTAAACGCTTAAAGATATGGATTGATTTTATAAAGTTTTTTCTTAGAGATTTTTCACTTCACTTATCAATTGCTGCAAAACATTTTTTGCATCGCCGAATAACATAGATGTTTTTGGCTGATAGAAAAGTTGATTCTCAATTCCTGCATAACCCGGCTTCATACTGCGCTTATTTACGATTACCATTTTTGCTTCTTCTACTTCAAGAATCGGCATCCCATAAATAGGTGATGAAGGGTCTGTTTTCGCTGCGGGATTTACCACATCGTTTGCGCCAAGTATAAGCACAACATCTGTTGTTTTAAATTCATCATTGGCTTGTTCCATCTCTAATAATTTTTCATAATTCACATCAGCTTCCGCAAGTAAAACATTCATGTGACCAGGCATTCTTCCTGCGACAGGATGAATGGCATATTTTACTTCAACACCTTTTTCTTCCAACAATTTTTCTAATTCATGACAAGCATGCTGCGCCTGTGCAACCGCTAAACCATATCCGGGAACAATCATTACTTTTCTTGCATAAGCCATTGCAACAGCGGCATCGCTTACAGAAATTTCTTTATAGTTTCCACCAGTTTTACTTTGAGATGAAGTTGCATTGCTTCCACCGAAATTTCCAATTAAAACATTTTTCAAAGAACGGTTCATTGCTTTACACATTAAAATGGTAAGCAATGTACCTGCTGCGCCAACAAGAATGCCGCCTGTAAGCATTACTTTATTATTATATAAAAATCCTCCGCAAGCAGCAGCTACGCCGGTAAAAGAATTAAGCAAAGAAATTACAACGGGCATATCTGCACCGCCAATTGGAAACACAAACAACACACCATACACAATTGATAAAAGCGGGATAAGATAAAATAATTTATAGTTAGCAGGATTTAAATCAAACAACAAATAAACAATCAACACAAGAATGGCTGCAAGCACAACCAGATTTAAAATATGCTGACCTTTAAAAGAAAAATCTTTAATCTTTCCGTTCAGCTTTCCCCATGCAATCATGCTGCCTGCAAAAGAAACAGTGCCTATTAAACATCCTGCATAAATAGTAAGTGTATGACCAATCATTCCACCAGTTAAATTCCACGGCACCTCGCTCCAGCCAGGAACAGTAAATGTTTCACTTAAATGATTAAACTCAACAATTGATATTAACGCAGCACAGGCACCACCCATGCCATTAAACATACTCACCATTTCAGGCATGGCAGTCATCTTAACTTTATTTGCCGCTAATGTTCCTATGATTGCACCGATGATTATACCAGCGAAAATCCAACCATAATTATGCAGCGTATTTCCGTTTTCATCTTTGTATAAAAAAATAGTTCCGAGAATTGCCAGTGTCATTCCTGCGGCTGCAATTAAATTTCCATTGCGTGCTTTTGCAGGATTGGAAAGTTTTTTCAACCCGAGAATAAATGTGACCGAGGCAATGATATAAATGAGTGTAAGAATATTTCCTTCCATTATTTATTTCTTATTCGGATTCTTCTTTCCTTTAAACATTTCCAGCATTCTGTTCGTTACAACAAATCCGCCAACAACATTTAATGTTCCTACAATCACAGCAAGAAAGCCTAATATCAACGCCAAATAATTATTGCTTTCTGCTTTGCCCATTACGATGATGGCACCAATGATTACTACACCATGAATTGCATTTGCACCACTCATTAATGGCGTATGCAAAACGCTTGGCACACGACCAATTACTTCAATGCCTAAAAAAATCATCAGTATTACGATGTAGATGTACTGCTGATTTTCGCTTATCCAGTTTAGCATAATCGCGAATTTGGAATTAGTAATTTGTATTTAGTTTCTTTAAACCGGTCTGACGCTTTGGAAGCGTCTGACCGCGCTTTCCTCAAAATCTTTTTTAATCCATTAAATCAAGGTTCTAACCTTTTCATTCACCACTTTCCCATCGTGCACCATACAACATCCTGCAACAATATCATCTTCAAAATTTAAATTAATGTTTCCATCTTTTGTAATGATAAGTTGCAAGAAATTCAAAACATTTTTTCCGTATAATTTGCTTGCATCTGCAGGCAGTGTTGATGCAAGATTGCTGTTGCCGATAATTGTTACGTTGTTATATTGTACAGTTTCATTGTTTTTTGTTTGCAATGTGTTGCCGCCTGTTGCTGCAGCCAAATCAATAATAACAGAGCCGGGCTTCATTGCATTCATCATTTCATCAGTAATTAATATCGGTGCTTTCTTTCCCGGAATTTGTGCAGTAGTAATTACAATGTCTGCTTTAGCAATTGAGTCAGCAATTTTTTGTTGCTGCTTTTGTTTATACTCTTCTGTTTGTTCAACAGCATACCCGCCCGCTTTCGATGCATCAGCAGCGCCCTCTACTTCAATAAACTTTGCACCTAAACTCATCACTTCTTCTTTTACTGCAGGTCGCGTATCAAACACTTCAACCACTGCACCTAACCTGCGTGCAGTTGCAATAGCCTGCAAGCCTGCAACACCAGCACCAAGTATTAAAACCTTTGCAGGTGTTATACTTCCGGCTGTCGTCATCAGCATGGGAAAATATTTCGGATAAATATTCGCCGCCTCAATCACTGCCTTATAGCCTGCAATATTTGCCTGGCTGCTCAGCACATCCATGCTTTGTGCACGAGTGCTGCGCGGTATCATATCCAAACTAAAAACAGTGATATTTTTTTCCGCCCATTGCTTCATTAAATGATAATTAAACAAAGGTTGGTAAACACCAATCAGAATTGTATTTGGTTTTAGCTGTTGAATATCTTGTTCAGATAATGGATTAATGGATAAAATAATTTCCGACGATGATAGAATTGCAGAACGCTTAGCAATATTTATTTTTTTTGTTTGATACGCATCATCAAACGCGTAAGCATTTTTGCCGGCATCATTTTCAAGTTGAACAGTGATGTTTTGTTTTGTAAGCGTTGTCGCCGCATCAGGAAGAAGCGAAACTCTTGTTTCGGGAGAAGGTTCTTTTAGAATGCCTATCGTCATGCGCAATGAGTTCGGGGCGAAACTATCAGCTTTTATTTTATCTGCAAAATTTCATGCGCTGAGTTGTCAAAATCGTATAATAAAATGTTGATTATTTTTTGTGTGATTTGTATTCAATCTTAGTAGAACCAATTGCTTTTTAAAACAACCTTATTCCCTTATTGAATAAGACATTTTAAAATAATAAAGTAATAAGGTCTATTCCTATTGAATTATATCAGTTACTAAGGTTAATTATACTTGAGTCGAAAATTCATTTTCTGATTCTATCAGAGGTTTATAAAAAATGCCTGATTATTCAAAACCTTATGAAAAAATGCTCCTTCACTTTTTGTTCCATACGAAAAAAAACAATTCCGATAAAAAATAAATCTATCGTTAATGTTACGGATGAATGTTGTTTTATTTCATTCCATGCTTCTTCCATTTCTTCACTCCAGTGAATATCATCAAAAATAAAAATGCTTGAATCGTTTGCTTTATTTAAAAGCTGATGAAAATAATTGAGTGTTGGCTGTTTACGATGATTGCCATCTATAAATGCGAAATTGACAGTTGATAATTGAGAGTTGACAATTGACAATGTTTCATCAAAATTTCCTTCAATAATTTGTATGTTGGAAAGATTGAGTCGCCCGAAATTATTTTTTGCAATCGTAGCAACTTCATGCGCTCCTTCCATTGTTATAATTTTTGCAGACGGATTTGCAAAAGACAAATAAGATGTGGTTATGCCCAGCGAAGTTCCTAACTCAAGAATAGTTTCTGGTTTATAATAATGAACGATACGAAAAATTAATTGGCTATATTTTTTTGGTTTGAGTGATGACCGCGCTATTGCAGAAATTTTTCTTTTATTATTTAACTGCATTCTTGAACCTGCACCAAAATCAGGTACATTAATTTCTGTATTATCATTTTTCAATTCCGAGCGTAAAAATTCGATGTAACGAAAACAATCAAATTGGCGCTTATCATTCAAAACATTTTTTATGAAATCATATACAAAAGGCGAATGCACACCGTGACCTTTTGCGTTTGAAGCAGTGAGCCAGTATTTAAAATATTTTAAAGCAAGTTGAAAAGAAGAATACATACCCTAGCCCTAAAGGGAGTTATTATAATTTATAAATTTCGGAAAGTAGCGAAGATAATAGACAAGCCTTTAAGTTCCCCGTTAGGGGTTAGGGGTTTCGTTTCCACAATTGAAAGCTGTAATCGTAGGCATGCTTATCATCTTTAAAATGGTCTTCGTTTGAAACCAGTTTAAATTTCTTTTCATCAATCGCGGGAAAGAAAGCATCAGCATCTTCAAAAACATGATGTACACGTGTTATATAAATTTTATCTGCGTCATCAATTGTTTGCGCGTACACATGTGCACCGCCGATAATCATTAATTCTTTATAATCGTTTGCCCTTGTAAAAAAATCGGCATCGCGAAAATTGTTTACCACCACAACTCCATCAGCTTTAAAAAATTTACCCGATGTTATTACAATATTTACTCTTCCGTTTAAAGGTTTACTGCCTAATGCTTCAAATGTCTTTCTCCCCATCAGCACAGGCATTGCCCATGTAACGTTTTTAAAAAGCTTCATATCATTTGGTAAAGTCCAAAGCAGTTGATTGTTTTTACCGATGGCGTTATTTGTTGATGCTGCGACAACGAGAGATTTAATCATACCCCCTCCATCTCCCCCTGAAGGGGGAGGGTTTTAAGACCAAAAGTATTAAAATGCATTTCATAAAAAGTAAGTTGTTATTAAGCCTCCCCTTTAGGGGAGGTTTGGTGGGGTTTACACCGCCACAGGCGCTTTTATTGCCGGATGAAACTGGTAATTCTCCAGCGTAAAATCTTCATACTTAAAATCAAAAATATTTTTTACTGAAGGATTTATTTTCATTGTTGGCAACGGGTATGGTTTTCTTGATAACTGCAATTTCACCTGCTCTAAATGATTATTATAAATATGAACATCACCAAACGTGTGTATAAAATCGCCAACAGCTAAACCGCAAACCTGTGCCATCATCATGGTTAATAAAGCATACGATGCAATATTAAAAGGCACGCCAAGAAAAACATCGGCACTGCGCTGATACAACTGGCAACTTAATTTCCCATCAGCTACATAAAATTGAAATAATGTATGGCAAGGCATCAGCGCCATCTTTGGCAAATCGGCAACATTCCATGCGCTAATAATAATTCTCCTGCTGTCAGGATTATTTTTTATTTGTTTGATGGCGTCTGAAATTTGGTCAATCGTTTCACCATTTGCACCTTGCCAGCTACGCCATTGCTTTCCATACACAGGTCCAAGCTCGCCATTCTCATCAGTCCATTCATTCCAAATACTCACACCATTTTCTTTTAAAAATTTAGTGTTTGTTTCACCGCGCAAAAACCAAAGCAGTTCGTAAATAATGCTTTTTAAATGAACTTTTTTTGTTGTTACCAATGGAAAACCTTCGCTTAAATTAAATCGCATTTGATAACCAAAATAACTAATGGTGCCCGTTCCCGTGCGGTCGGTTTTTTGTGTTCCGTTATCTAAAATAAATTGTAATAGCTGTTGATACTGCTGCATGCGTGCAAGTTAGCAAGAAGCTTCGAGCTCTGCGCCTTGAGCTTTTTACTGTGAGGAAGATGTGGATTGATATTGTAATATAATTAAGTAAAATAATTTGATGAGTAATCGTGATAAAAACAATAATTGTAAAAAAGACAATTAAAAATTTATGTAAACCAATGTGTAACCCTAAATTTGTTTAATCTCCAACATTGCATCCATTATGAAAAAATTTTTAGCGTATATTTTATTTGGCTGTGCAACCACTTCTTTGCTTGCACAGGAATCTTTACAGGTTCAAATGATTGACACATCGCACCTGCAAATCAGCAAATACATTTATGGTCATTTTGCAGAAGATTTAGGCAGATGTATCTACGATGGTTTTTGGGTTGATGCTAATTTAAATGTTCCTAAGCAAGACCGCATTCGTTTAGATGTTGTTGATGCATTGAAAAAAATTCACATTCCCGATTTACGCTGGCCCGGCGGGTGTTTTGCAGACCAATATCACTGGAGCGATGGAATTGGCGAAAGAAGCAAACGGCCTGTGCGCGTAAACTCAATCTGGGGTATGGTAAGTGATGATAATAGTTTTGGAACCGATGAGTTTTTAAAACTGTGTAGTCTTATTGGTTGCGAGCCATACATAGCCGGAAATGTAGGAAGCGGCACGCCACAGGAAATGATGAACTGGCTGGAATATTTAAATTATAATGGTAAAAGTACATTGGCAGATATGCGAAGAAAAAATGGTCATGATGCGCCGTACAATGTATCGCTGTGGGGTGTTGGAAATGAAAGCTGGGGTTGTGGCGGACAAATGACACCCGAATATTATGCAAATGAATTTAAGCGTTATGCGGAGTTCTGCAAAGATTATCCGGGCACACATTTAAAGAAAATTGCCAGCGGCTCTAACGGTGATGATTATAACTGGACAGATGTGTGCATGAAGAATATTCCGCTGTGGGATATGTGGGGAATATCTATGCA
>JAICKT010000382.1 GCA_025927795.1 Parafilimonas sp.
GGGTTGCTGCAAATAATAAAATTGCAAGGCTGATCTTTATCATCTTGAATATTTACAGGGCTTGTAATTATAAAAGCCAAATCTATTATCACCGGCAATATGATGGCAATTAAATGTTGTAAAGTAAAGTTATTGTTTAAAGACAAGTAGAATTGCTGCAAACATTAGCTGGTTTTTTTTTGGCGTGCAAAAACCTGCAGTCTTGCTTTATAAGTTTACATCAGTATTCAGATGGGCTAATCGAAAAATTTTAGGAAAGAAAAATCGGGATGGTGCATCTCTGTTTCGTTCCTGCCTGAATCCAGCTGTGCTTCTGTTGCATAAACAAACATCTTTTCTTCATAATCGTTGATAGCAGCTTCTATAGTTTGAAATTTTCCGTTAGTGAGGTTATCAGATAAAACTGATGCATCCACCAGCCCGATATTCACACCCTGGCCTGCAAATGGCGGCATTAAATGTGCGGCATCGCCAATAAGTGTTACCGGCAAAGGCCGTTCGTTTTTCCATGGTTTATCTAAGGGAAGCTTTCTTGTGGGCAATCCAACAAAAAAAGATGTTGAGCGGAATAGTTGTTTGTATCGTTCGTTCCAATTCGAGAACCTGTTTGAAAGGAATGTAATAATGCTGTCTGTGTTTCGAAAATCTAATCTATCATCAGCCCATTCTGCAGGCTTTTTAAAAATTATCCCATAAGTTAATGCATCATTGTTGCGGGGGTTTGCAACTAATAAATTGCCCTGGTATGCGGTCATTAGCCTGTTACCATTGCACAACTGGTAAAATTCCGGGCATTTTATTTCAGGTTGAGGTACATCGCCCTGTATAATAAAAGTTCCGCTATCTTCCACTTCAGCATCTGTAACATATTTTCTTGCTGTAGACATTCCGCCATTAGCGCCGATAACAACATCTGCAATTGCATTTATTTCATTTTCAAAATGCAAAAGCCATTTTCCATTGTGTGCTTCAAGTGTTGTAAATTTTCTATTCCAAACAACCGTATCGCTTTTTAAACTGTCAAGCAATATTTTTCTTAAATCGTTCCTGTTTATTTCAGGATTATCATATTGAGGTGTTTTCGAGAACAACACATTCCCTTGTTCATCTGTAAAGGTTATTCCCATCGGTATCGCATTAGAACAATAACTTTCCAGCAGTCCTGCTTTTTGCATCGCGTCTTGCCCCGAACCTTTATGAAGGTCAAGCGTGCCGCCCCAAATTCTTGTTTGTGCGTCTTTGTCTCTTTCATAGACAGTTACATCTGTTCCTTTCTGTTGTAGTAATCTTGCCATTGTAAGCCCAACTGGCCCGGCGCCGATGATGGCTATTTTTTTATTCTTCAGTAACATTTTGCTTGTTGATTCTTGTAAGATCTATAAGGCTTCAAAACCTATGGGCCTGTATCACTTGCTCTAAAGTAAATAAAGTTTACTTATTTTCCGGTCCAATGCTTTTTTAAAAGGGGTAGTTGCGCATCACTTATCAATGTTAGCTGCTATGCTTTAGAGTAAGTTCTATTACTCGTTTGATGTTTACCTGTTCTAAAAAAGTTTCATCATGCGAAACAACAATTAGCGTTCCCTGGTATTCGTTAACAGCCGCTGTAAGTGTTTCGATGTTTTGAATATCCAGGTTGTTGGTTGGCTCGTCTAATATGATGATGTCAGGCGATTGGTTGCCGATCGTTAGGCAACAAAGTATTAAACGCATTCTTTCGCCACCGCTCAAAGCACTGCAAGGTTTGTCCCAATCTTCCTTGCTAAACAAAAAACGGTTAAGCCTCGTTTTGATCTCGTGTTCCTGTAATGCCGCAGTGTTGAATTGGCTGGCCTGCTCATAAACTTTCAGTTTGTTATCAATTAACGAATAATCCTGGTCGATATAAACCTGGGTATTTGCGGCCCGGTAAATTGTGCCGGTTTTCGGTTCTAACTTTCCTAAAATCAAATTTGTCAATGTTGTTTTGCCTGAACCATTCAATCCTTTCAACGCAATTCGTTCGCCGCTTCTAATTTGAACGTTTAATCCTTCCTTCCAAATGGGCTGCGTGGCGTAGCTGAAATTAACGTCTGTTGCTGTAAACAATATTTTGCCTTTATGCAGTGTGGAACTGTCAAATCCAAAATTCATTTTCTCAATTCCGGGAAGAGTAGAGCGTAGCGACTGTAATTCCTGCGACATGCCGCCAATTTTTTCAGCGTGAATACTTTTCAATTTTGACGTACTGTTTTCAGCTTTGTTTCGAAAGGTGTTCATCATTATACGGGCAACACCGGCTTTTTCTTGTTTCTTTTTGCCGCGACTGTCTAATTTTTGTTGCCGTTCCAGCGTTTCCCGTTCTTTCTCCCTGGCTTTTCGTAATGCTTTTTCTTTACCGTGAATGTCCTGGCTTAAAGCATTGTTTTCTATTTGTTTTTGTTCGGCGTAAAAATCATAATTACCGCCATAAACCGTTATCCCCCGGTTGCTTAATTCAAAAACTGAGTTCAGGCAGTTCAGTAATTTCCTGTCGTGGCTTACCACAATCAAAGTGCTGTTTGTGAATTGAATAAAATCGTACAGAAGTTGCCTGCCAGACATATCTAAGTGATTGCTTGGTTCATCCAGCAAAACCAATTGAGGTTGGTGAATGGAAATACCTGCAAGAAAAACTTTCGTTTTTTGGCCGCCGCTTAACGTCTTCATCTTTTGCATTAAATCCAAACCATTCAGTTGCCAATAACTTAAGGCTTCGTTGCAACGGTCTTCAATTGCCCAGTCCTCGTCAAGCGATGCATAATTAGCCTCTGTTACATTGCCGTTTACTATTTCTTTTAAGGCGCTAAGTTTTTTTTCAATCCGCAATGCATGCGCAATGGTTAGGTGATTGTATTGCCCGAAAATTTGCGGCACATAATATGGCTTGGTGTCAACCTTTAGTTGGCCGCCAGCCGGCATTAGTTCTTTTGCAATTAGTTTCAGCAGAGTAGATTTTCCCGTTCCATTATTTCCGATTAAAGCAATTTTATCATGATCCGTTACTGTTAGGTTAATGTTGTCAAACAGTAGATCTTTGTTGAGGTGTATGTATGAAATGTTTTGAAGAATAAGCATAATTTCTTTCTGTGAAGATGAACAATGAGCCAAACCGGTTTAGGTTTGCCGTCTTTTATTTGAAAGAAACTATATTTTACATTTCCTAATAACTTATGCGTTTTGCGCCCGCAAATATAAGAATTGTTTTTTGAGTGTGGCATAACGTAAAGGGGCTTTGAAGTCCCGGGATATTGAGAAGGGCTAGCCGGCTTCATTCATTGAATGAAACTTTTTTGAAGCATCGGCAACTACTTTAATTAAGAACGAAGTGGTCTATCAAAAACTGTTAGCTTTTTTAGTGAGAAGACAGATGTCCATTTACTTTTCTCGATGCCAGTAATTACATTTCTTGGGAAAACAAAGATCATAAACATCAGCCCAAATAAAACTAAGGAAATAATTACGCTGAAGAAAGAAAGGATAAAAATAACTCCCGACAAAACAGATGCAAAAACATAAAGTTGTGTGGAAGCTCTTAACTCTCCTGCCGACGCAATTGTAAGATCATGCTGACAGGCGTAGAGCCATATCCCGGTCATAGCACTTCCCATCAAAAAGAAATTTAAACCATAAATTGAAATGGCTGTTTGCTGGTGAGTAGTGCCAATATATTTAGAAAGTACTGCAGTTGCAAATGGTGTAAACGATACCATCAGTAATTTAAAACCATTCAATAAAAGCAGCATGCCGGTGCTTTTATTGATCATCTCAAACATATAATGATGATTGATCCAGCATACAAGTAAAGTAAAAAAGCCAATAACGAAAGCCAGGTATGTTTCCCAGTTAGATAATATAGCCCCAAGCAGGGATTCCTTGTCAGTTACCTCGGGCACATGAATATCCAAAACCAGCAGCGTAACAGCGATAGCAAAAACGCCATCACTAAACGCCTGTATGCGGTCTGTTCCTTCGGAAATAGTTGCTTTTTTTTTGTGTTCCATATACTTGTATTAATGAGACCAGAGCAATGAATTTCTTTGCTGGAATTGTTATGAAAGCAGTGCTTAAAGCCACATTAATTAACAAAAAATATCTCTTATTGACAGAGTTTACCTGGTAAGATTTGTTAAGTAACTTCAATAATAAAATTAGATACTAATCATTTATTTCCCAAATATTTTTCCACCCGGGTTTCTTTTTGGCATACCATTAATGCTCTTCCTTATGCAAGAGAACTTACGATTAGAATTAAGCCGATGCTTACAA
>JAICKT010000175.1 GCA_025927795.1 Parafilimonas sp.
AGTTGAGTATGATGAAACTGTAACCGACGATGCTTTTTATGATAATGATTATTTTAATGACAGGAATCTTTATGATAGCAGAAAAAAAAAATTTAGCCGGGATAACATAGCGCATAATGATAATGATGTGCGCTCTGCAATTAATGAAGAACCAGGAAAATTTGCTCCTTTTCGAGAAGGTGCTATGGAAATAACAGAACAATCTGAAGTGCCCGTTGTTACTAAAGAAACAAGAGTTGTGGAAGAAGTTTCTATAAATAAAGATGTAACAGAACGTGATGAAAAGGTAAGAGATTCTGTAAGAAATACAGAGGTTAATGTTGAGCCGCTGAATAATAATACGTAATTAATTTTACGATTACAAAGCAGCAGCAGCCAATTATTTTTGATTGCTTCAACATTCTTTATCATTAAAAGAAAAAAGATATATAATAATGAAAGGCAAAGTTTTTTCAATTTTTTATTTTTTCACTACACTTAACTGAATTAATGCTTTGCTGTTACTTTTATATTTTTCTAAATTTTATTTCAGCAGATCAATTAAAAAATTGTTTGCTTAAAAACTTTCAACAATAAATCAAGTTCATATTTAAGAAGTTGCTTTTGTAATTTTTTATTATTTCATTACTTTCTTAAGTATGTTTAAATTCCGCCTGGATATATTGAAGTAAAGCCACCCATTTATTTCATTTCTTTCAAAATGTATTGTATAACCGCTTTTTTCTTTACGTAACATCACTTCCTTTAACGCCTGTTTGATTTTTTAGCAGGCACATATTCCAGTATATCACCCGGCTGACAATCCAATGCTTTACATATTGCTTCAAGTGTACTAAAGCGTATTGCTTTTGCTTTTCCGGTTTTTAAAATGGAAAGATTGGCTAAGGTTAAATCTACTTTTTCTGAAAGTTCATTCAGCGACATTTTTCTTTTAGCCATCATCACATCTACATTTACAATTATCGGCATAACTATATGGTTAATTCGTTTTCAGTTTGAATTTCTATACCTCTCTTAAAAATTTGTGCAATTACAAAAAGTGTAACACTCATAAACAGCCACACATCAGCTCCGCCTAAACGTAAATATTGTATATCGGGCATTTTCACTCCTTGCGTAGCCAACCACTCAGCATACTTAACCCCCCACCAGGAAAATATGCCAATCAACAAAGCCATATACGATAATTTAAAAATAAAACGCTTCACGTCCTCATTAAAAGGTTGAGCCATATTTAGTTTTTTATCGTGCAGTATTTTTATAATCAGGTAAAATATACATGCCCTGGTTACAGCCACAATACTCATTATCAAAGTCACAACAAAAAAATATCCCCGGTCGTATCTGTAAAGGCTTGACAAATCAATTTGCTGCCAAAAATATTTGGCGCCAACCGGGTTGAGCACCAAATCATAAAAAGAATTAAATATAATACCCCCTGCCTCAATGCATACGCCAATAAATATTATCCATGAAAGCACATACAATATTTTCAAAATTTGTGTTGTGCCGATTTTAATTTCCATAATTGTTATTTTTAATTGCAATGCAAATATGATAAATATTTATTGATAAACAATAAATATTAAACGATTTTTAAAAAATATCTATTGATATTTTAATTCATCACAAGACCTGTTTGATTATCAGGTGTAGCCAAATCAATTGCAGAAAGATAATTTAACCCGCTTTGCAATTAGATAATGGTTGTAGTTTATACAGATAGCCGCGTTAGGAGCGATATATTGGTAGAAATAAATAGTAGACACTAATTTAAACCCCGTTTCAAAAAAATATACGCTGTTTCTTTTGTTTTAAGTACAAGATGAAAATCGTTTTGCCTTATTTATTTTTTCATTTATATTTATAAAAGATTCAAAACCAAAATTGATTTTCAGCCGTACTACAAAATCAAAATTTTAAAAAATGGAAAGCAATCAGCTGCAGATAACGTTTTTCCAGTTTATTAAATCAAAACTACCATCTCATCTTTCATTAGTTGATGAAATAGCCGATCTGTTAGAGATAAGCGTTGATAGTGCATACCGGAGAATAAGAGGTGAGAAAATGATTTCTTTTGAAGAAATCAGTAAGATATCATCGCATTTTAAATTATCAATAGACCAACTATTGCATCTGAAAACTTCTGATGCAAAAATTTTTTCAGGAAATTATATTACACCAGATAATTTCAATTTTGAGCAGTACCTGCAAACAATGCTGGATGTACTAACTTTTTTAAACAGTTTTAAAAATAGAGAACTCATTCACTTTTGTAAGGACATTGTTATATTTTCTTATTTCCCTTATCCTGAGCTTGCTGCATTTAAGAATTTTGCATGGATGAAAACCATACTGAATTTTCCGATTTTTTTTCACCAGCCTTTTTATTGTGATATGTTTGAAAAATCATCCATCGACATCTTTCCTAAAATTGCAAAACAATATACACTTTTACCAGGCTCAGAAATTATGAATGTAAGCAATATACATACAACTCTTTTCCAGATTGAATATTATAAAACTGCTCGTATGTTTCGATCTGCTGGTGAACTAAAAATAATATATGAGCAATTGCATGATATGGTTACTCATATTGAACGGCAGGCAGAAAGCGGTGTAAAATTCATGCCGGGTGAAAAAGAGCACAGCCAATCTGCCACATATAATTTGTATGTAAATGATTTTGTTATTGGTGACAATTCTTATTTAGCTACCGTTGAAGGCAATCGAATATCATATATGGTACATTGCCATCTTAATTATCTTACAACAAGCGATGAAGAGCATACTGCATATCACTATAATTTTTTAAAAAACATAATACAAAAGTCGATTCTGTTAAGCAAAAGCAGTGAAAAATTGAGATCAGGTTTTTTTTATTTAATACATGACGAGATTGAAAAAAGTCAAAGCAATCATCTTACAACCTTTGGGAAAATTTAGTGAAGTATCAATTATATTACTCCGATCAACTCCTACAAACCTATTTTTATTTTGTTTAGTGATTAACTCTATTTCCTCAAATTTAGTTTAGTATTTTCTGCGAAAAGGTTACCGCTTGCACAACCTGTTTATTAATTTTTACTAATTCACCATGTCTTTATTCGCGATGCAAAAATGAATTTGCATTTTCTAATTTATTTATTCGTTGCATACATTTTTATCAATTAGGATTCGCTTTTTTACGAAAGTAAGTTTGATATATAGTTTTTGAATTGGTAATTATCATTCACAAAAAATAAGTTGTCGTTTAATTTAATTAATCTGTAAATCAATTAGCTCATTTATTAATTGTGTATTGATTAAATGCATGTCAATATATAATTTTCTTTAAATTTTTTTAAACAAGCATTTTTAGTCCTTATATGCATTTACAATTAATACTAAGCAAAAGAAACGCTGACTGAATTTCTAACATTCAATATGTTTATTATGGTATCTACTTTTCAAATCAAGCCTTGTACTTTACTACAACCTTTTATAAGTTGCTATGCACTGCGAATTTTTGATTCAGAAATTGGGTTTCCACAACCAATGTACGCGCAGCCTGAGTATTACATGACATTTTTTTTACAAAAAGATAAATCCTGCGCTGTGATAAACAATTCAGGAAATTTTCAACGCAATGTGTCAAATGCTTTATCTACTATTTATACTCAGTCCCAAGGATGTCTTTACTTTAAAGGGAGCTATAATTTATTTAGTGTTTTATTTAAAGCCAACGGGTTATTCGCAATATTTGGTATTCCGCAAAAGTTACTTATAAATGATATGATACCGGTAGATAACATTCTTGGGAATGACACCTGTATTCTAACTGAACAGATAGAAGCATGCAAAGATATTCACGATATGGGCAGCTATTTAAATGTATATCTCACCAGGAAGCTTTTATGCCAAAAACATTCTTATCATACAAATATAATTGCACTTACTTCTAATGATATTTTAAAAAATAAAGGTCTGCTGTCTATTGACAATCTTATTCGCAATGCGAACATGAGTTTAAGAAATTTTGAAAGAAGATTTATAAATGAAGTTGGCGTTTCTCCAAAATTGTACATGCGCATTACCAGGTTTTACAATGCTGTGCAAAATAAAATGCTTAATCCAGAAAAAAACTGGACAGAAATAACATACGAGCATGGTTATTATGATCAGTCGCATTTTATAAAAGACTGCAGAGAATTTTCTTCAAAATCTCCTGAGGAGTTTTTTAAATATACACCTCCGCCAAAAGAAAAATACATAGAAATGTAAATGCGGAGATTGTCGCTTTTTTACAATTCCAGCTTTTTCTACTGAAATAATTTTAAAAAAAATTGATTGTTTAAATAAACAGAGAGAAGCATAAATAGAAACATAATGATTTATAACGAAAAATATCAGCCATCATTCAGCACAATCAATCTGTAAAATCAATTAGCTCATTTATTAAATGTGTATTAATTAAATACAAGTCAACATATAATTTTCTTTAAATCTTTTTATTAATCACTAAAACTAAAAAAGTATGAAAAAAAATCTATGCTTATTTATCAGTTTTATTTTATTGATAAATTATGTAAGCGCACAAAAAGCAGAGATTGGCTTAACAGCAGGAGCCACATCCGCTTCTTATAAAGTTACGTCCCAATCATTATCAATGACATCTAAAATGCATGTTGGTTTTACTGCAGGTTTAGTTTCTTCTGTTCCAATCGGCAAAAATTTCAGTTTCATGCCGCAATTAAATTTTGTTCAAAAAGGCGGTAAGCTTAATGATGAAGGTGCGACAGATAAAGTAACACTTAATTACATTGAACTGCCATTAAATTTTGTTTTTAATGCACACACTTCAACAGGTACATCCTTCATTGGCGCAGGTCCTTCTTTAGGCATCGGTTTATCAGGTAAGGATAGATGGAATGATGGCACTGAGTCAGGTTCTGATAAATTAAAATTTGGAAGTGGTGATGATGCGGATTTAAAATCGTTCGAAGCGGGTATAAATGTTATTGCCGGTTATCAGTTTAAAAGCGGATTTTTTGTTGCAGCTAATTATAACAGCGCCTTAAACAATATTGCACCAGACGATCCTGAATTTGATGCAAAATATCATAACAGGTATTTCGGAATTCGCTTTGGTTATATGTTCAATGGCAAAGCAAAGTAACAAGGCAAATTATTTTGTTCTCCAGACTATCTAAACAATTCTCTGAATAGTTAGAATCTTCAAAGTCTATTAACATGCAGCTTCATCATACAGATATTTTTTTACGTGCAGTTCCTGGCTTTGTTATTTTAATAATAGCAGAAATTATTTTTCTTGTAAGAGAACATCGTTTTGATAAATATTCGAAAGATCTGCCGGTAAGTGCAATAATTGGTTTCGGCTTTATTACAATTAGTTTTTTTTCTAAAGGAATTATACTGCTGATGTATGAGTTTGTTTATACACATCGCATATATACACTTCCTGTTAATGGTGCATTCATTTGGATAGCTTGCTTTTTTGCTGATGATTTTACTTACTACTGGTATCACCGCATTAGCCATCATGTAAGAGTTTTGTGGGCTTCGCATGCTGTGCATCATTCTGCGGAAATCTATTCTTTTACATCTGCAGCTTTACGCCAAACATGGACAGGTAATATTACAGGTACATTTCTATTTTGGATATGGATGCCTTTTATTGGTTTAGAGCCAGGCGTGGTGATGCTGATAAAATCTTTAAGTCTTGTTTACCAGTTTTGTATTCATACAGAAGCAATAAAAAAATTGCCGGCATGGTTTGAATTTATTTTTAATACTCCTTCGCATCACCGTGTGCATCATGGAAGCAATTTGATTTATCTCGATAGAAATTATGGGGGAGTTTTAATAATATGGGATAGATTATTCGGCACATTTCAAAAAGAAAAATTCAAACCCAAATACGGTCTTACAAAAAATATACAATCATCCAATCCTTTCATAATTGTATTTAATGAATGGATAAATATGTTTAAAGATATTAGAAAGGGGAAAAGTTTTAAAGATTATTGGAACTACATTTTTAATGCGCCCGGCTGGAGCAGAGATGGTAAAAGTAAAACTACAAAACAACTGCGATCAAGTGCTGTGATAAAGATTGTACATGTTAATGAAGATTTACTAAAACAAAATTCTGATGAAAATAAAGTAATACACATACAAGCAGTATAACGCCTTAATGCCATGGCATACACAATCAATTCAAAAAACCCCGCGAAAATATGCAGATAAAAATTTTACCTGCATCACTTAAACAAAAAGGAGTTTTTATGAAACAATTAAACAAACATTCGAAATTTATTTTTCCAAAGCATGTAATTAATTACGTAATTATTACAGCTTTAATTTTTTCTCTTTCTGTCGGGTGTAAAAAAGATAGTGCACCTGTTCAATCTCAACAAAGTGTACAAGCGCAAACAAATGATCAGTTAATGGCTAAATGGGGGAAGCCTTCTATTGTTGTTCATAAAGGTGAATCCATCCAGGCAGCCGTAACCAAAGCAAGAAAAAATGCAATTATTTTTATTGAACCCGGTGTTTATAAAGAGGCAATAGTAGTTTCAAAACCCGGCATAAAATTAATCGGTGAATTTTCTTTAACTGGTGAAGAAGTGGTTATTAAAAATCCGGGCGATGGAGAAGATGGAATCAGGGTTACAGATGAAGGCGATGGCTTTGCGCTTGTGAACGTAACAATAAGAGGTTTTGAAGATAATGGCATAATACTTATTGGTGTAGACAATTTTATTTTATCAGCTGTAAAAGCAATTAATGATGGCGAGTATGGAATTTTTCCTGTTCATTGTACAAATGGTTTAGTTGAATTTTGTATTGCAACCGGCTGTTCTGATACAGGTATTTATGTAGGACAATCATCAGATGTAAAAATATCTTTTAATACAGCTTACGCAAATGTTAACGGACTTGAAATAGAAAACTCTTCTAATGTGAACGTAACAAGAAACCAATCTTATGATAATGTTTGCGGCATACTCATAGACTTGTTACCTGGTAAAGATGTAAAAACATCAAATAATATATATGTCGCCAACAACCGCGTGTACAATAATAACCATGTAAATTTTGGCGATACAGATGAAATAGAATCATCCATACCAACAGGAATAGGTATTCTTGTTCTTGGTGCAGATCAGGTTTTAATAGAAAAGAATGTCGTGAACGGTAATAGTTTTTCAGGTATTATAGTTTTCAGCACATTGGTATTGTCAGTAATTGCCGATATTCCACCAGAACAAATCTTAGCTGATATTGAACCGAATCCTGATGGTGATAAAATCAGCAGTAACAATCTTTATCACAACGGATTTAATCCGCCCGTGCTTCCTGATCTGCCTTTGCCTGGTGTTGATTTGCTGTGGGATGGTTCAGGAACGAATAACTGCTGGAGCAATAACATTTTTGCAACAAGTTATCCTTCACCGTTGCCATCATGTAACTAATATAAATTAGATAATTAAAGGATGTCTTGTTGCAATAAGACATCCTTTATAAATCGAATAAGATAATTAAACTGTTGTTCCTGGAACAATATAATCCTGGATAGTTTCTGCATGCATTAAAGTAATCAAAAGAGTTCCAGCTTAATTAAAAATTCAATAATAGAAACTCAATAATACTGTATATGAAAAGCAGGTCTTTGCCAATTAATGTTCCTGTTGTTGAATTTGCAAGAAGATTATTATCATGCAAAAAAATTTCAGCAACACAAATTTTTTTATTGCTGATATATTTTACAAAATTACTCATTGTAATGCCTGCAGCATTCTTGCAGTTTCTTTTTTACAACAGGCGGATAAATAAAACTGCAATTACAAAGCCACCTGTTTTTATTCTTGGTCATTACAGAAGCGGAACTACTTACCTGCATAAATTAATGTCTGCTGATGCGCGATTTGGATTTGTAAATATGTACGATATCATTTGTCCGAATTCAAGTTTGTTATGTGGTAATTGGTTGAAAAAAACGCTGCAGTGTGCGATTAATTTTTTTCAAATTAAAAACTCGCTTTACAACAATACTATTCTCAATCTTAATGAACCTGCAGAAGAAGAAAGATTTCTTATTAATAAAGGTTCAGCGTTTACAGATTACTGGCGATTTATATTTCCATTGTGCTGGAATAAATGGCAAAGTTGCTCGCAGTTATCAAAAGATGAGAATTATTATAAGCGCTGGAAAAATGAGTATCTGCACTTATTAAAAATGATAGCTTTTAAAAATCAGGGGAAACAACTTGTTTTAAAAAGCCCGCCAAATACTCAGCGCATTAGATACTTATTAGATATGTTTCCCGATGCTAAATTCATCTACATCTCGCGTAACCCTTACCAGGTATTTTATTCAACCTGCAATTTGTGGAAGAAAGCTATAAAAAAATTTTGGTTGCAAAACATTTCAGAAAAACAAATTGAAGAAATTGTTTTTAATGAATACATACAAGTTATTGAACAATATCAAAAAGATAAGAAACTAATACCCGCAAATAATCTTATTGAAGTGCCGTATGAAGACTTCGAACAATATCCATTAAACGTTGCAGAGGAAATTTATATGCAATTGAATTTACCTGATTTTAAAATAGTGAAAGCACAATTAATTGAGAAACTGGAAGAAGAAAAAAAATATCAAAAATTCGAGTACATATACGATGAGGAAGTTTTTAAAAAGATAGAAAAAAGATGGCTGAAATATATTAATGAATGGGATAAAACACCTACCGAAATTTTTACTAACGACTACGCATAACAACAATAAATTTATGCAAACTATTTCCTTTTCTGAAGAGATCAGTTCAGCACAACCTGAAGTTAGTGTTGCATACATACATAAAAATATTGCAGCAAAGCAATTCTCATCGCCAATGGTTCATGGTATGCACAAATCGCTTATCAAATTATGTATGTGGATGAACGTGCTGTTACTGAATTTCCTGTATCATAAAAACCCGCTTAAAGCTTTAAGAACTTTAAATAAGTTAAGAAAAACGAGAAGTAATTATCGAGGCAATCATTCAGTAA
>JAICKT010000285.1 GCA_025927795.1 Parafilimonas sp.
AAATGCATATCAATGATTGCTGAATCAATCAGACTTAAGCCTTCTGTTATCTCAAGATTGCCGTTCCATAATTTTGGAAAAGTTGATTCGTATGTTGTATCACCTAACAATTGATTTCCGGTTATCATATAATGCGGCATCATTGCGGCACCTGCACTTGTGCCTGCAACCGTTGCTCCGTTTTTATATGCATTTTGAATTGCGGTTTGTATCGGCGTATGCAAAGCAATATTCATAAAGCGACTTTGATCTCCGCCGCCAAGATAAATAAGCTTCGCATGTTGAACAGAATCTAACCATGCTTGTTTGTTTACATCATTTTTTGTGAAATTAAAATTGAAAACTTTATTGTTACAAACACCGGCAAAATCTTCTTTAATATAATAATAACTTGTATCGGGTTCTTCTGTTGCCATTGGTAAAAAAGCAATGTAATCGTTTGAAGTTAATTGTGCTGTTGATACCAACTGCTGCATTAATTCTTTTGATTTATGTCCGCCGCCAATAATAAATAAGCTGCCTTTGTTCTGACAAAAACTTTGTAAGCACAACAACATTGCTGTGCTTACAATTAAAAATTTATTTTTCATGAATTAATAGCCTTCGTTTTGAGTAAGATTTGGATTCGCATAAATTTCTCTTTGTGGAATCGGGTAAATAAGTTTTGGTGAATTCCACGGCAGAATGCCAACATTTAATTCCAATCTTTTTTCATCATGCAAAGTGAAACCTTCAAATGATAATTCAAGTTCCCGTTCACGTAAAATATCATCAAGCGTTAATTTATCAGCAGTGTAATCATCCAGGCCTGCTCTTTCTCTAATTGTATTTATATCATCAACCGGTTTTGCGCCAATCTCGCTTCCTAATCTGAAATTGCATTCTGCTCTTGTAAGATATAATTCTGCCAAGCGTATAATACGTACACTTCCATAATAGTTTTCAAACTTCAAAGTATAGCCTCCGTCCTGGTAAAAATTTTGCCTGTCATCATCTGGTTCATAGTACGAAAAAAACTGGTCGTTAATATAAATATCTCCACGTTGGTTTTCTGAATAAAATGTATTGAATTCATTAATACCCGAAGTTGCATTTACCTGCATGGTAAAAATATCTTCCGGCGTATTTGCTATATATGTGGGCGGGTCTGCTGCCGGAAATACTGCATCATAAGTTGGCATTAAATGATACCCGTTATCGAGTGCAAGATTAAGCGCACTGTTTTCTGCCTTTAACGCATTTTGATAATCCTGCTGCTGTAAATAAACTCTTGCAAGCATTGCATAAGCGGCAATCTTTGTTGCAAAAATGTAAGAGTTATCTGCTTCAATACATTTTTGTGTTGCATCGGTTAAATCACTTATTGCCTGCACATAAACTTGTGCAACACTATTTCTCGGTACTTTACTTGAATCTGTAATTAGTATAGTAGGTTTTAAAACAATGGGAACGCCATCGTTACTGTTTGGATCGCCATCGTTCCATGCTTTTGCATACAAACGCACCAAATCAAAATAAGCACTGCCACGTATAAATTTTGCTTCACCTTCAACGCGATCTTTTTCTGCATCAACAACCAAATCTAAATGCGCTAAAACATTATTTACATCATTAATTGCCTGGTAACCTTCAAGCCAGGTATCTGAAACAAATCCATTGGTAACAGGAATAAGCTTATTGTGAATCTGCGTAAATTCCTGGTAAGTGCCAGACCAATCTATATTTCCTGAATCGCCTAACAAATCTGCACCAACAAAAAGTCGTCCCCCATAAAAACCGCCTGCACCTAAATCTGCATACGAACCTTTTAACGCACTTATTACATCATCACTTGTTTTAAACACATCATTTATATCAATGCTTGAAGTAGGTTGCGTATCCAATTTTTTATCGCAACTATACATTGCAAATACACAACCAATAAATATGATTAATATCTTGTTTTTCATTTTATAATTTTTTAAGCTGAAAGTTTAGAGACCAACATTAACACCAACAGTAATTGTTTTGAATTGCGGGGCTGAATAGAAATCGTAGCCCCTGTTAATATTATCATTGTAAAAATCGGCGGTTACTTCAGGATCCCATCCATCATATTTTGTGAACGTAAATAAATTTTCAGCTCTTACATAAACACGCAAGTGATCTATTTTTAAACGCGTTAATATATTTTTTGAAAGATTATAACCAAGAGATATTGCTTTCACGCGCATATACGAACCATTAGAAATATAACGGCTTGATGGATCAGTTCCGTTTGGATAAAATAATCTTGCTTCAGGAACCATTGTAATATCGCCGGGCTTTTTCCATGCAGCTAACTGATCGAGTGTTTGGTTATCAAAGCCATTACTTCCGCTTGAGGACATATACTGTCCGCCGCCATTATAAATCTGGTTACCATAAACACCTTGTAATAAAACATCAAAATCAAAATCTTTATAAGTAACTGCATTATCTAATCCATAAATAAAATCAGGATTTGGATCACCGATTACCACATCTGTTGCAGCATTATAATCATTTGTAGTGCTGCGATCTCCTTTTGATGCATTTTTATAATAAAGCGCATCACCGTTAGCAGGGTCAGCACCGGCAAATTCTCTCGCATAAAACACACCCAACGGTTGCCCTTCAATGGCTTTGTTTACATCAGTACCTAAAACCTGTCCGCCTAAATTTGTAACCTTATTTTTATTTATACTGAAATTAAAGCTGCTTGTCCATCTTAAAGTTTTTGATGAAATATTGGTTGAATTTATTTCTACTTCGAAACCTTTGTTGTTTAAATTTCCAATGTTTTGTAATTGCGTTGCAAAACCAGTAGTGCCAGGTACCTGAACTTCTAACAATAAATCTTTTGTTTTTCTATAGTAAAAATCAACATCAAAATCTAAGCGGTTATTTAGGATGCTTGCTTCAAAGCCAACATCAGTACCTAATGTTGTTTCCCATTTCAAGTTTGGATTTGATAGTTGTGAAGGATGCTGACCTGCCTGACCGCCATAAGCAGCATACGTATATAAACCTCTTGAAGCAAAATCAGAAATTTCATTATTACCTGTTTCTCCATAGCTGGCTTTTAATTTAAAGAAGTTTAAAAATTTATTATTCTGAAGAAATTTTTCTTCGCTTAAAACCCAACCCACAGAAGCCGCAGGAAAAGAACCATAATGATTGTTTGCACCAAAACGTGAAGAGCCATCAATTCTGTCGCTTAATGCAACAATATATTTATCATTAAACTTATAATTTACACGTGCGAAATATGAAACTAAAATATCGTTTGTTGAAGAAGATGTAGCGCCGGTTTTAGATGCGCCTGCACTTAATTTTTTATAAGCATCGCTGGGAAATTCCTGTGCATCCGCTTCACTAAAATCAAAACTTTCATTTTCATAACTCATACCAAGTGTCGCATCAAAATCATGTACATCAGCAAATGTTTTTTTATAAGTAAAATAGTTATTAGTAGTGTAATGTAACGATTGTGTTGTAGCATAAGAACCATCTCCGTCAGGTACACCAACATCACGCGCTGTTAGTCTTCCAAAATAACTTTCTTCGGTTTGATTAAGCTGATCCATTCCAAATTCAGAACGGAAAACAAGCCCCGGTAAAAGATTTGCATTCAGATAAACATCTCCAAAAGTTCTGTTTACGAGTGTATGATAATAAGCATCGTTACCATATGCAAGCAATGGATTAAAATATAAAGGATAGTTGGTATTAGGTCTGCCGGTTTCTAAATCTAACGCACCGCTTACAAGTCCTGTCCTTGGATCAATAACTGGTGTAATTGGAGACAATGCAACAATTTGCAATGGCGAAGAAAACTGATCATCATCTGAAAGCCGGTTATTTTTTGAACGTGCAAAACTCATATTCATGCCTATAGACAGCCAATCTTTAATTTGTTGGTCTATATTTAATCTTGCGCTATAACGTTTAAAGTGGTTTGATATAATTATACCTGTTTGATCTAAATACTGACCAGATAAAAAAACCTTGGTTTTATCTGTACCGCCGGAAACATTAATATCGTATTGCGATATAGGTGCACGCTGAAAAGCATAATCTTCCCAGTTAGTATTTATTTTGGCTTTTTTCCAATCTTTAGTGTCTGCAGAATAACGTGTAAAACGGCTATTTACATAATCAAGTTCATCTGCCTTTGCAGTTTCAATATCTGGTTCATATCCATAAATTACATCTTGTGGTGCTGCACCTAAAGCAGCTTGTGTAAAGAAATCAACGTATTGTTTTGCATTTAAAAAATCTCTCCTTTCTGTAGGATTTTGTGTACCGGTAAAATAATTAAATTCAATTTTAGAAGTTCCGGCTCTGCCTTTTTTTGTAGTGATTAAAACTACACCATTAGAAGCTCTCGAACCATAAATAGCTGCTGAAGATGCATCTTTTAAAATTTCGATTGATGCAATATCATTCATATTTATATCACTTAACGAATTGGTTGAAGAACCATTTCCTGAAAGATCAGCAGCAGTAACCGGAATTCCATCTACTACATATAACGGCTGATTACCTGCTGTAACAGATGAACCGCCGCGGATTGTTACATTAATTGCCTGCCCCAATTTTCCATTTTGTTGTTGTACAAATACGCCGGCAGCACGACCCTGTATCGCTGTTTCAAAACTGGTAGCGGGTGTGTTTGTAATTTGCTTTGCATTTACATGTGAAACAGAACCGGTAATATTTTTCCGAATGTTTGTACCGTACCCAACCACAACAACTTCATTCAATGATTTGGATGTTTGTGTGAGCGAAACATTAAGCGTGGCTGATGTTACTGCTACTTCTTTTTCAGCATAACCAACGGAAGAAACAACCAGTGTTTGCCCTGAAGATGCGTTGATGGAAAAATTTCCGTCGGCATCTGAAACAACACCTTTTTTTTCACCTTTTATTATAACAGAAGCGCCGGTTAAAGGCGAACCTGTTTGTTCATCAGTTACTTTTCCTGTAACGAGATTTTGAGTGAATGAATTAATGGCAATAAGTAAAATTGAAATCGATAGTATAAGTTTTCTCATAGCTCAACATTTAGATTAAAAGATAGTAAAGACTATTTCAAAAATAGATTTTTAATTCTTTAACTGCCTATTTGTTGAGATAAAGATTTCAACACAAAAATGCTGCAATAGGGGAAAAATATTTATGAAAAAAGATAAGCTGAAATATCTGATTGTGCAGTTGTTTGCTGTTCGCCGGTTTTAATATTTTTAATGATGCAGGTATTAGCTTCAATTTCTTTACTGCCTATTATAACAGCATATAAAATATTTTTCCGTTCAGCATATTTAAACTGCTTATCAAACTTTGTTTTCTCGGGGTAGATTTCGCAGCTTATATTTCTATCACGCAATTGTTGCATTAATACATAAGCAGTTTTTGTTTCTGTTTCACCCAAATTAAAAAATAAAACCTGTGCTGCAACGCTTATATTTTCAGGAAACAGATTAAGCTCCTGCATTACATCATAAATGCGATCAACACCAAAACTTATACCTACACCCGGAAGATTTGGAACACCAAATAAACCTGTAAGATCATCATATCTTCCGCCGCCACCAATGCTGCCGATTTGTATATTCTTTGCTTTAATTTCAAAGATAATTCCGGTATAATAATTTAATCCGCGGGCAAGCGTAAAATCAATTTTTATTTCTGATTTCTGATTTCTGATTTCTGATTTTTCATTTTGAATTTTGGGTTGATAATTCAAAATATATTCAAGCTCTTCAATACCTTTTTTTGCAGTTTCGTTTTCACCAAACAAATTTTTTAATTTGTTTATTTTAGTTTGATTATCTCCATCAATCAAAAGATATTTTTCAATTATGCTGATTTCATTTTCGGATAA
>JAICKT010000469.1 GCA_025927795.1 Parafilimonas sp.
AGTGTTACCTGATTTCAATTCGTTTTGTAATTCGTCAACTAATTCTCTGTTCACTTCCGAAAAATTATTTACAAAGTTTAACGGGTTTTGTATCTCATGTGCAATACCTGCGGTAAGCTCTCCAAGCGAAGCCATTTTTTCGGATTGGATAAGTTGGGCTTGGGTGGCCCTTAGCTCTTTTAATGTATTTTCTATTTGTACATTTTTCTTTTCAAGTAATGTGTTAACTTTTTGCTTCTGCCGATTGTTGCGCCAAAGAAGGAGTGTAATAGCCAAAAACGTAAATGTGGACCCTAGTATTACATTTATTTTTATTTTATTACGATACTCCGCCTGTTGTTCTAAAATTTTATGGCGGTTCTCCTGTTCTCTTAGCTCTTCTTTAAATGCAATACCTTGCACTTGCTGCACCTTCTCCTGGTTAAATAAAGTATCCTTTGTTGCCATCATGTATTTGTAATAATGAAATGCACTATCCGTATTTCCCTGCTCCTCATACATCTCACTGAGTAACCGGCTTGCTTCCAGGGCTCCTCTTTTATAGTTGCTCTTTTTAGATAACTCCATTACTTTATAAGCATAGTAAATAACAGAATCTGTTTGCCCGTTAGTTTTGAATACTTCTGCCATTCCGTTATAATTGTCTATAACATCTTTTATTATGCTTTGCGAGTAAGCTAAAGAAACAGATCTTCTAAAAAGGGATAAAGCCATGTTAGTATTACCAATCTTAGAATATACAAGTGCAAGCCGATACAACGGATAATTGTTATTAAGCTGGTACTTCGTATCCATATCATAAGATTTCTTACCATACAATAGTGCAGAATCCAATTTATTGAAATGAAGGTATGCCAGCGCCAAAACCCCATAATCTTCACTCACTAAAGATTCTTTTGAAGTTGAAACATGTATATTATTCAAATTATTTTGCAGGTGAATGGTATCGGAAAGCTGTAAAGATTTAAAAGCGTAGTTCATAGCTTCTTTATAATTGCCATTGTTCATATATAGAATACCAATAAACGTATTAGAATACATATAAAGATGAGCATCCTGGTACTTAGAGTAGTCGTCAATGTTTTTAAATGTCGCCTCCAAGGCTGAGCCAATATCACCGGCAACGAAGAAATAAAAGGCAACAGGTATATTTGTATAAGCTTTCCATAGTACACTGTTTTTATTCTCTGCTAAATCAATAGTTTTCCTTGTGTACATCATGGAACTATCTGAATTGATAAACGCATAATATTCTCCTGCTTGTATTAGCAGTCTGAACCGTACACTATCATCATTAGTTATCGTAAGTGCCTGTTTTATACTATCAACCACACGATGTTGTGCTAAACTATTTATAAAAATAGTAATAAAGTATAGTAAAGTAATTAAGCATCTCATTTGTATAAGTTTTATTTGTTCAATGGCAATGAGAAATAAATACGGCTCCTCTCTCTCATTGCTATTCACTGTTATCTCACCACCTTGAGCTTTAATATGATCGTAATTGTCCAAACATCATTTACAGGATTAACTGATTTACCTAATTGATTCTTTTCTCATGCAACAGGTAATTGAATAATAAACCCACTTCCTTCACCTTGCTTTGTTTCCACTTTTATTTCACCTCCATGTGCTTTTATAATATCGTAACTTAAACTCAAACCGAGTCCGGTTCCTTCTCCTGTTGGTTTTGTTGTAAAAAATGGTTGAAAGATTTTGTCTAATATTTTTTGTGGGATACCGCTGCCATTATCACTAACGGTAATGATTACACTGTTTTCGGATTTCTTTGTACTGACGGAAACTAATGGTTTATACAAATCAGCATTCGAACTTATTTGCCTGCCTGCCGGCAGGCCAGGTTGGCTTACTGCATTGCGGCTTCGCTCAGTAACAGCATAAAATGCATTGTTGAAGAGATTTAATAAAACTCTTCCAATATCCTGCGGAATAACATTTATTTGTCCAATTGTTTCATCAAAATTTGTTTCCATTGTTGCAACAAAAGATTTGTCTTTTGCTCTTAAACCCTGGTAACTTAACCGCAAATATTGATCTGCAAGCGCATTAATATCGGTTGCCTCTTTCTTGCCTGTGCTTGCTCTTGAATGTTGTAACATTCCTTTTACAATTGCATCGGCGCGCTTGCCATGATGATTTATTTTTTCTTCGTTTTCTTTAATATCATTTGAGATAGAAATTGCTTCTTCAACATTTCCGGATTTTAATTCTTGCTGTAAATCATCAATCATTTCCTGGTTCACTTCAGAAAAATTATTTACGAAGTTCAAAGGGTTTTGAATTTCATGGGCAATGCCGGCAGTCAGTTCGCCAAGGCTTGCCATTTTCTCGCTTTGGATGAGCTGAGCTTGCGTTGATTTCAGTTCTGCAAGTGTGCTTTCCACACCGGTTTTTTGAATTTTAATTTCTTCGTAAAGACTTGCCAGTTCAACATTGCGAAGTTTAAATATTTCTGCTTCTTGCTTTGATTTTTCAACACGGTGGGAAATTTCCAGGTTGAGTATTTTTTGATTTAAAACCGACTTGTGGATTTCTTTTTCAAGTTTATAATATGTTTCCAGGTGAAACAAGGCAGCATCAAATAAATCTTTCTTTTTATTCACTTTATAAAAAGCAAAATGAATCTTAGCAAGCAGATCGTTTGACTTTATATCATTACCAATTTTTAATGCATCTTCCAATAAATCAAAAGCTTCATCCGAAAGTTCTTTATCTTCATCAGTATATAATTCTGACAGTAAAACAATTACTTCTGCTTCCCCTTTTTTATCGCCAATTTTTTTTCTTAATGCAAGGCTTTGCTTATAATAACTTAATGCGTCTTTATAATAATTTTTTCCCTTATTAATATTGCCAAGGTGCATAAGGCTGTTTCCTTCACCTTTACTATCTCTTATTGCTTTTGCAATCTGAAGGCTTTGCCCGCAACATTGAATTGCTGCATCTAACTGTAGAGTTTTAAAATAGCACAAACCTATGTTATCCAAACAACCGGCTTCGCCCCATTCATCACCTGCGTTGTGGCGCAAAACAAGACTTTGATTAAAATAATCGAGCGCTGTGTTGTAGTCTTCCGATTCAAAATATATAAGTCCAATATTATTCAGGCAATAAGATTTGGAAATCCAATCATCTGCTTCATTTGCTATTGCAAGACTTTTTAAAAAAAAATCTAATGCCTGGTTATAATTACCAAGGTA
>JAICKT010000027.1 GCA_025927795.1 Parafilimonas sp.
CAATACCTGCAAATACAGCAATATATTCAAGCCACGTTGTTTGTTTCATGCCTTCAATAAATTGTTGCCATATTGTTTGCCAGTCCATCGCTCAAAATTCAGTTCTAAATTCTGTACATAAAAATTTATCGTTGATAGTTCCCTTTCTACATCTTTGCAAAAATTTTTTAAAATGAATATTGGTGTTTTGGGCGCCGGCATGGTTGGCAGAGTTATGGCGCTCGACCTTGCGAAACAACATTCTGTTACTTCAATTGACGTAAGTGAAAACAATTTGCAATTGCTGCAACAAAAGAATAATAGCATAAAAATTATTAAAGCAGATTTAAAAAATTATGCATCGTACAAAAATCTTTTAACGCCGTTTGATTTGATTGTAACTGCAGTTCCCGGCTTTATGGGTTTTGATACATTAAAAACAGTTATTGATTGCGAAAAAAATGTTGCTGATATTTGTTTCTTTCCTGAAAATGCTTTAGAACTTGATGCATTGGCAAAAGAAAAAAATGTAACTGTAATTACAGATTGTGGTGTTGCGCCGGGCATGAGCAATTATATTATAGGGCGATATAATGAAGAAATAAAAATTGATGCATTTGAGATTTACGTTGGCGGCTTACCTAAAATTCGCAAAAAACCTTTTGAATATAAAGCACCTTTTTCACCTGTTGATGTTATTGAAGAATACACACGACCTGCGCGTTTGATGGAAAATGGCAACATCGTTATAAAACCAGCATTAACTGAACGCGATTGGATGCAGTTTGATGAAATAGGAACATTGGAGACATTTAATACCGATGGTTTGCGTTCATTACTATTTACTATGCCGCATATAAAAAATCAAAAAGAAAAAACATTGCGTTATCCCGGTCATATTGATTTAATTATTGCGTTAAAAGAAAGCGGCTTTTTCAACACAGAAAAAATAAAAATAGATGGAAATGAAATTTCGCCACTGCAATTCACTTCCAAAATTTTATTTAATGAATGGAAGTTGGCTGAAGATGAAGAAGAATTAACTGTAATGAAAGTAATCTTAAAATCAGCCAACAAAACAATTGAATATAATTTGCTTGATAGATATGATGCCGCAACAAAAACTTCATCCATGAGTCGCACAACCGGTTACACATGCACAGCATCTGCAAATCTTATTGCAAAAAACTTGTTTAATGAAAAAGGTGTGTTTCCACCGGAACTTGTAGGAAAAAATAAAAATGCTTTTGATTTTGTAATGAATTATCTGAGCGAAAGAAATGTAACCTGGAAAAAGAAGGAATATTAAAAACTCAATTGATAAGTTAACCGTTTCATTTCTATTTCTGCTGCTTTAGCTGCATAACTTAAGTTAACCAATAAATATCCAGCATTCTCAAAACTTTCTGCTGCATTTCTTAGGTCAACAATAGTAGCAACACGCAACTGAAATTTCAATAATACTAAATCCAGTAATTGTTTTGCAAGCGCATAATTTTCTTTTTGCGTTTGCAATTGTTGTAAAGAGTTTTGATAAGCCTGGTAGTTTTTCACAGCGTTTGATGTATTATCCCGCACCAAAATATCTTGTTGTAATCTTGCATTAGTAGTATTAATTTCTGCCACACGTTGTTGCCGCTTATAAATAGAACCATTATAAATTGGAATGTTTAAGGTGAGCCCAACATACGGTCCATAATTTTGATTCAATAATATATTTCCTGCTGCAGCCTGTGAGCGGTTATAATTATAACCGGTATTTGCATACACCGAAGGATAACGTTGCGCTGCAGTTTCTTTTTCAAGCAACTGGTTTATGGTAACCTGCATGCCTGCAGCACTAATATCAGGGCTTCTGTAAATATTATTCATAACATCCTCTAACATTATTGACGAATCAACAATTATTGTATCAGCAATTGCAATAACACTATCTGGCTTTAAAGTAAGCGTAGTGAGGAGAGAAGTTTTTGCCTGGTCAATTATCAGTTGCTGAGATTGCTTTTGTTGAATCAATGCATTCAAATCAAGTTGCGATTGAAATAAATCAGCATTATTTGCAAGCCCAACTCTTACTTGTGTTGTTACAATATCCAATTGCCTTTTTGCAATAGCAATTGAAGTATCTAATGTTTGCAAATAACTCTGTTGACGCACCACATCATAATATTGCGTCATTACAGTTGCAATCGTGTTTTCAATAGTTGCATTTAAATATTCCTGATTTTGTTTCTCAAGTTCTTCCAATCTTTTTTTGGTTGCAACAACACGCATTCCATTATACAAAAGCAAGCTGCCCGTTACGCTGGCTGTAGTATTATTGCCGGTTGCAGCACTTCGATTTATATTTTCGCCATCGCTTAATTTTTGATTTACATCAGTAACCTGCTCCCTGTCAGATAAAGCGCCTGTTACAAGCGGCAAACCGCCTGCAACACCATAATTATTATTGATTGAATTAATGCGCACATTATTTTTTGCTACTTCAATATCATAACTGTTTTTTAATGCAATATTAATGGCATCACCTAAGTGTAATGATTGTTGCGCAAAACTGTAATTGCTTACAAAAAATAATATGATGAATACTTTTTTCACTTCAATAAAATCAATTTCAAAATTTCATAATCAGCAATCTCAAAATCACTATTCACTGATTTCTGTTTTATGCGCTTTATGTTTGCTTGATATAAACGAATACATTGCCGGAATTACAAACAGCGTTAATATCAAAGAAAATAAAATTCCGCCTACAACAACAATACCCAGTGGCACACGACTACTGGCTGATGAACCTAAACTTAATGCAATGGGCAATGCACCTAAAGATGTTGCGAGGCTCGTCATTAATATTGGGCGCAAGCGTTGATTGGCTGCTTCAAGAACAGCTTCATGTTTATTCATTCCGCTTTCTCTTTTTTGATTGGCAAACTCTACAATTAAAATTCCATTTTTTGTTACAAGACCAATCAACATTATCATTCCAATTTCAGAAAATATATTTAATGTTTGACCAAAAATCCATAAGCTTAATAAAGCACCCGATAAAGCAAGTGGCACGGTAAACATAATCGTAAACGGATCGAGGAAACTTTCAAACTGTGCTGCCAGAATTAAATAGATTAATAATAATGCCAGTGTAAATGCAAAGCCAATGTTGGATGAGCTTTCTTCATAATCTCTCGATGGTCCGCTTAATGCTGTTTGAAATGTTTCATCTAATGTTTTATTTGCGATTGCCTGCATGGCTTTAATACCATCGCCGATTGTCTTCCCTTCAGCGAGTGATGCAGAAATTGTTGCTGCTTTATAACGATTGAAATGATATAATGTAGTTGGACTGCTGCTTTCAACCAAATGCACAACCGCACTTAATGGAATATTATCACCATTTGCATTGCGCACATATAAACGCGAAATATCTGCAGGCTCACTTCTGTCGGTATGCGAAACCTGAGCAATTACTTCATACTGATTAGCACCCATAATAAAATATGCAAGCCTGCCGCCGCTGAATGCAGCCTGTATTGCAGCTACTACATCTTCTGTTGTTAAACCCAAATCTTTTACTTTCATCCTGTCAACTGAAAGCTGTATTTCCGGGTTATTAAATTTTAAATTCACATCTACATTAGAAAAAGTAGGATCTTCTCTTGCAGCAGCTAAGAATTTTGGAATGGCTTGTTTCAATTTATCAAAATCCATATTCTCCAAAACAAATTGAACAGGTAATCCAAATCTGCCTGCACCTACTGCAATAGTTTGATCCTGCGTAGCAAAAATTCTTGCATCATTAAATTTCGATAACTTTCTCTGAAGGTCGTTTGCAATTTGATCCTGTGTTCTTTCTCTTTCATTGGGCGGTATCAAACCAATACGCGGCTGTGATGAATTAGAACCGCCAAAAGCTGGTGTTCTGGCAAAAACAAAATCACGCTCCGGCACAGAATCGTATAAGTAATCAGCAATAGAATCTGTAATGCTTTGCATAGCCGGATAGCTTGTTCCTTCCGGTGCAGTAACACTAAAACGAACGGTACTGCGGTCTTCCATGGGTGCAATTTCACTTTGCAAGGTGTTCATAGTTATCCATATAATAACTCCGCAAATGGCAACAATAATAAATGCTACCCACCGCACTTTCATAAAGCTTTCGAGCAGTCTTCTGTAACCATTTTCAATGCCTTTAAAAAAAGGTTCTGTGCGCTCATAAAATCTTCCATGCCCTGCTTTCTTTCCTGTTAAATACACATTTAAAACAGGTGTTATGGTTAACGATACAAATGCAGAAATTAAAACTGCACAAGCCAAGGTTACACCAAACTCACGGAATAGCCTGCCGATAAATCCTTCTAAAAAAATTACAGGTAAAAACACAATAGCGAGTGTGGCAGATGTTGAAAGTACCGCGAAGAAAATTTCTTTACTGCCTTCCACTGCTGCTTTGCGAATGGGCAAGCCACCTTCTAATTTCCTGAAAATATTTTCAGTTACCACAATGCCATCATCAACCACTAAACCCGTTGCCAGTACAATGCCGAGCAATGTGAGTACATTAATTGTAAAGCCCGCTATGTACATGATGAAGAAAGTGGAAATGAGCGAAATTGGAATATCAATCAGCGGGCGAAGTGCAATAAGCCAGTTACGAAAGAATATAAAAATCACAAGCACCACAAGTATAAATGCAACGATGAGTGTATGTTTTACTTCATCAAGCGAATTGCGTATGTTCTTTGTGTTATCAATTAAAACTTTTAACTGTATGTCTGTGCGGTTTGATTTTTCAATTGCATCAAGTCGTTTATAAAATTCATTTGCAATGGAAATATCGTTAGCTCCGGGTTGCGGTATTACATATAAACCTACTGCATTTACGCCATTGTATTTCCAACTTTGTTCATAATCTTCCGCGCCTAATTCTACATTGGCAATGTCGCTTAAGCGTACAATACCGGAACTATCTTCCCTGATAATTAAATCACGGAACTGCTGCTCTGTTGTTAACCTGCCTACTGTGCGAATCGTAAGCTCTGTATTACTGCCATAAATTTTTCCTGGCGGCAGATCAATATTTTCTGTGTTGAGTGCATTGCGTAAATCGGTAAACGAAACATTGTATGTATTCATTTTATCCGGGTTAAGCCAAAGCCGCATGGCATAACGCTTTTCACCAAACAAACCCACAGAGCTTACACCATTTATTGTTTGAAACTGTTGTTGCAAAACGTTCTCACCATAATCACTTAATTCAAGCAAACTTTTTGTTGGGCTTTGCAGTGCAAGTATTAAAATAAATTCGCTGTTCGGGTCTGCTTTTGAAACTACCGGCGGTGCATCAATATCCTGCGGCAAGCTGCGTGCAGCCTGGCTTACCTTATCACGCACATCGCTGGCTGCATCTTCAAGGTTAACACCTAAATTAAATTCAATCGTAATATTACTATTGCCTAAAGAGCTTGACGAAGTAAGCGTACGTATGCCGGGAATGCCGTTGATTTGTTTTTCCAGCGGCTCGGTAATCTGGCTTTCGATAATATCAGCATTGGCGCCGGTATAAGATGTTCTTACGTTTACAATTGCCGGGTCAATAACAGGATAATCTCTTACCGCAAGAAAAGTAAAGCCGGTTACACCAAACACAATAATCATTATGTTCATTACCGTGGCGAGCACCGGGCGTTTGAGCGAGAGTTCTGAAATGTTCATTTATGAATTGAACTGTATCGGTTACTATTAATCCGCAAATCTATTTACGCAAGCGTAATCTTGTTCAAAAAGAATGCTATATAATGTTATTTGATACGAAACTGAAAAATGTTGAGACAAAAATATGTTGTCGCATTCATCCTTTTTAAAGTCGCAGCCTGCATCTTTTTTAAAAAAAGCGAACAATAGCTTTGCGTTAAATAAACGGAATGAAAAAAACTTTGCACAGCTTTTTTATAGTATTGCTCATTTTATTAAGCAGTACAAACAAAGCCTTTTCAAACTTTTATTCACAATTAAATATAGATACAATGTCAACAGGAAATTATGCCAACGTAAATGGAATAAAAATGTACTATGAAATTTATGGCGAAGGCGAACCGCTTGTGTTAATACATGGTGGCGGCTCAACCATTCAAACAACATTCGGAAAAATATTGCCAACACTTACGCAACACTATAAATGTATTGCGGTTGAACTGCAGGCGCATGGGCGCACCAGCGATAGAAATGCGCCCGAAAGTTTTACACAGGATGCAGACGATGTTGCTGCATTATTAAAGTACCTCAATATCTCAAAAGCAAATATTCTTGGTTTTAGTAATGGTGGAAGTACAACATTGCAAATTGCAATCCATCATTCTGAACTTGTTGATAAAATTATTGTTGTTGCAGGCGCATATAAACGCGAAGGATTTATACCTGGTTTTTTTGATGGCTTTAAATACGCCACACTTGAAACAATGCCGCAAGGATTGCGCGATGCTTTTTTAAAAGTGAATGCAGACAGCGCTGCATTGCTAAATATGTTTAACAAAGATGTTGCGAGAATGGTTGCTTTTAAAGACTGGAATGATGAAGATCTAAAATCTATTAAATCACCTGCTTTAATTATTAATGGTGATAAAGATGTTGTTTTGCCAGAACATGCATTAAAAATGTCGCAGTTAATTTCAAATGCAAGACTGATCATATTGCCCGGTGTGCATGGCGAATGCATTGGTGAGATCGAAACAAAATCACGCAACAGTAAACAACCCGAAATGGTTGTTGAGTTAATGAAAGCGTTTTTGGATAAATAACTTTCTTAGACTAATAAGACGTTCGTTTCATCGCCAGTCATCAATAATAAAATTGTTTTTTCTGTTGTACCCTTTTTTATTTGGTCGTTGCATTATTACGCCTTGTGTGCCCGTTTTAAAGTTATGACCAAGCATTTGAACATAGGCTTTATGCCGTGCAGTATTTACTCCTGCAACAATTTTTGATAATTTTTTAGCTGATGCAAATGATTCGCATGCCAGTAATAACATTTCAAAATTTTTTTTGCCTTTAACCGCATCTGCTGCTCCAAATTTTATGTACAACGAAGCTGATGAAGCTTCGGTATGCGCTCCATAATGACAAACTGCAAAGCCAGCTAACTTGCTTTTATCAACCACTAAAATTATCTCACCCAAGTGTTGCTCATCAACAGATAAAATTTCGCCGGTAACATCCAGTCCGTCATAAAGCGAATCCGTTAATTCTTTACACAAAGCAATCATGTTTTCTTTTTCATGCTTGCCGAGTTCAGAAAATTTTAGGTAATCAGCATTTTCAACATCCTCTTGTACAGGCTTCGACATAATAGCCATTAAGTATTGTGGCCAAAAACCAAACTTTCGATATAGCGCTACATGTTTTGCACTTGCAGAAAAAGTAAACAAGCCTGCAATACGCGTATTCCATTGATCAAAACAATTTTCTACCGGCTCCATTAGTTTTTTTGCAACGCCTTTATCCCACAGGCTTGGATGTACGGTAAGCGGACCTACAAATCCTGCACTGCCCCAATTTGTAACGAAAACAGAGCCGGCAATGAGTGAATTTACTTCGGCGCAAAAGGCATTTTTTGGATTGGCTTTAAATCTTGAATAGATATAATCTGTTTCTCCGAAAAATTTTGCTGGTTCAGGAGCGCCCAAATATGTGCCAAATGCAAGCCGCATAATATGATCCGCTTGTGCTAAATCATTTTCTTCAAGAGCTCTTACTAAAATTGCAGGGATTGTATCATTTGAGATATTGTAATTAAAATCCATCAGGCTATCGTTATATGAGATTACTAACTTAAAAAAAATTATTAAACAGTCATCAATTATTATTGCATGGGTTGTATGAATGGATGTTTAGTTGTTTTTGTTTTGTACTTTACAAGTATTAAACCTACATCAGTAAAATTTTTTTTGTGAAAAAACTTGCCGCTGTTTTTTTCTGCATTCTTTTTTATCCGTTTCTTTTATCCAGTCAAAATATCTCCTGCATCAGAATAAACGAACTTGGTTATGCACCGCATCAAATTAAAGTTGCAGTATTAGGTTGCGCAAATGCTGTAAGTAACACAACTTTTTCACTTATTGACGATAGTACGAAAGCCATTGTTTTTACTGGTAAGATGAGTAATGATTTTGGAGAGTATGGTCCTTTTAAAAATACTTACCGGCTTAATTTTTCTGCCTTCAACAAAAACGGAAAATATATTCTTAAGGCAGATACGATTATTTCACCTGCATTTATGATTGATGAAAAAGTATATGACGGCGCCGCCGATTTTTGTTTGCGGTATATGCGGCAACAGCGCAGCGGCTTCAATCCTTTTTTAAAAGATTCCTGTCATACACATGATGGATACACTTTGTATGCGCCGGTGCCTGACAGCACACACATAGATGTTGTTGGCGGCTGGCATGATGCAAGCGATTATCTTCAATATTCAACAACGTCTGCAAACGCCACTTATCATTTGCTTGCCGCGTACAGAGATTTTCCAAAAGTTTTTAAGGATGAAAAACAAGCGAACGGCTTGAATGGAAGCAATCATATTGCTGATGTTTTGGATGAAGCAAAATGGGGATTGGAGTGGTTATTAAAAATGCATCCGAAAGATGATTGGCTGTTCAATCAAATTGGAGATGACCGCGATCATCGTGGCATGCGCATACCAAAAGAAGATACAAATTATTATGGTCGTGGTTTGGAAAGACCTGTTTATTTCTGCAATGGCAAGCCGCAGCAAAGAGGAAAATTCATGAACAACACAACCGGCGTTGCATCAACCGCAGGAAAATTCAGCAGCGCATTTTCTTTGGGCAGTAAAATGTTTTTCAATATTGATAAAAGTTATTCAACATTATTAAACACTAAATCACAATCTGCTTTTCGGCTTGGTCTTGATAAACCCGGCGTTGCACAAACAGTATCTGTACTTTCACCCTACATCTATGCAGAAGATAACTGGACAGATGATATGGAACTGGCGAGTGCAGACTTGAACAATAAAAAAGAAAAACCTGCATTGCTCGATAAAGCATATCAGTATGCACTACAAGAGCCCATCACACCATGGCTTGGAAAAGATACAGCAAAACATTATCAATGGTATCCGTTTATAAATCTTGGTCATTACGAATTGGCAAAACAATTAACCGGAGCGAAAAGGGATTCCATTATCCAATTTTATAAAGAAGGCATTGAGCGTGTTTGGCAGAAAGCAAAGCAAAATGCATTTTATCGCGGCATTCCTTTTATATGGTGCAGCAATAATTTAACCACAAGTTTTGCTATTCAATGTTACTGGTACCGGCAGTTAAGCGGCGATGATTCATTCATACAACTTGAACAGGCTTGTTTCGATTGGATTTTTGGTTGCAACCCTTGGGGAACAAGTTTTGTGTATGGCTTGCCCTCATGGGGTGACACACCAACCGATCCGCACTCTGCATTTACACACTTAAAAAATTATCCTATTAATGGAGGTTTGGTTGATGGCCCTGTTTATACATCTATTTATAAAAATCTTATCGGCATACAATTGTATAATGATGACGAATATGCAGCATATCAAAGCGGGCTTGCAGTATATCATGATGATTATGGTGATTACAGTACAAATGAACCAACGATGGATGGAACAGCTTCTTTAATTTATTTACTGGCCGCAAAACAATCTGAAGCTGATAATAAAAACAACTTTACCTATTCACATGCCGGCATTATACGAGGCGATTCAACCAAAAAAGAAATTACATTGGTATTTAGTGCAGATGAATTTGGAGATGGTTTGCCAGTTATCATTAAAACATTAAACAAACAAAATATAAAAGGCTCGTTCTTTTTTACGGGAAGATTTTACCGGAACAACAAATCAATCATTCAACAATTAAATAAAGATGAACACTATCTCGGCCCACATTCTAATAATCATCTTTTATATAACGACTGGAATAAACGCGACAGTTTACTTGTAACGCATGAGCAGTTTATAAAGGACATGAAAGAGAATTTAAGAACAATGCAACAGCAAAAAGTATTTGTTCATCATCCGCAATATTTTATTCCGCCGTATGAATGGTGGAATGATACGATTGCATCCTGGAGCAAGGAACTTGGTTTAAAATTATTTTGTTTTACACCGGGCATAAGAACAAATGCTGATTATACTTATCCTGGAATGAATAATTATAAAAGCAGTGAATGGATTTTACAATCATTAAAAAATCAATTCAGCCAAAATAAAAATGCTTTTAATGGTGCTGTTATTTTAATTCATGCAGGCACGGATGCAAGAAGAAAAGATAAATTGTATAACAGGCTTAATGAACTGATTGACTGGCTTCGCTTAAACGGCTATACGTTTAAAAGAATTGACGAGCTGTTAAAGTAACATCTAAAATTTCGCAGGGTTATTTTGATTTATAAAATTGCTGCACCTGTTCCATTTCCCGGTTTTCAATTCTTACCGTTATTACTTCGCTGTCGTTTTGCAATTGTACAACCCAGATGTCTCTTTTATCTTCCATTATTTCAGTTGCAGCTGTAATAGAATAATCAATGTATTCACCCTTTACCATTTTTCTTATGCCAGCAGGCAATTGTTTTTCTGTTCCGTATGTTATCGTATAAATCAGTTGTCCGTTTTTAGAAAACAGCGCATTGGTAAGTACACCATTCACATGGAAGCGGTTTAAAAAATTTTGCCCTGTTATGCTCCAGTTTTGCTCGCTTTCTTCACCAAATAATTTTATAAAGGCTCTTTTTACTTTCATATTTATGTAAGGAGAATTATTGGCGTTTACTTTTGTTTCGTCTGCGGCAAATGAGTTGGTTAAAATGAATATGCTAACTATGCTGCAGATAACTTTTGCATAAAATGTTTTTGTTTTCATATTTTTTGTTTTATTGATGATAGATTTTAACGTGCTGTGCATTTACACTTTAATTCAATAGCACAATACGTTAGATTTTATAAACCGGGAGCCGTAATTTTTTTTAGAATTTTTTTCATAGCTATCATTTTTATTGGTTATTGAATATGTGAATTTATGCTTGTGCAAAAGCGTAAGTCAAGTGCTTCTACATCTCTGGATTGTTAAAATGAAGCGATGAATTTTTTAAGCAGTGTACTAATTGGTATGAAGCAGTAAAATTGAAGTATCAAACGGCTGCTTTAACAGGCTGAAGCAATCTTATTAAAATTGCAAACAGAAAGATTTTCGTTTGTTAAGTTGTGTTAATTGCCTGATGAGCGGTTACAGAAAAAAATGGCTTTTAACGGAGTAATCGTTATGCAATAAAAGAAGATGCAGGAATAGTTAATGTAAGTGCGTGATAAGTTGCCTGACTGGTTAAAAATGAACGGATATTCATTTAAACGTATTGACCTGTCAGGTATAAACCCAACAAGTCGGGAATGGGCTGTCACAAGTTTCAATTATTCTTTTGCTGCAATAAAACTCAGCATACGAATATTATGCACGTTGCTGTAATCGTACTGGCTAATGCCATCAGCATTTACAACAATTAATTTTTTATTCGCAGCTATTACATCGTAAGGTTTATTACTAGTTATTTGTTGCAGTAATTGTAAAGCTGAAGGGTTAACGGCGTTATACACTTTCACATTTGTATCATCGCAAACAAAAAGCAAATCTCCATCTTTAGAAAGACCCGTTGGTTTTGAAAGATTATAAGTTTTTACAAGTTTGCTGTTTGATATATCCTGCACATTAACTACATCAAGTTCATTTTTATCACCACCACACATTGAGCCGGAGTGTAAGGTAACATAGGCATAATTGCTATCGGCAATCACAGGGTCGCAGGCGCGCCCATGTGTAAATTGTCCAACGGAAACAGGTTGCTGCGGATTACTTACATCATAAATAAATGTACCAATTGCAGAGCCAAGAAATAATTTATTTTCAAAAGGATAAATGGTTTCCAAATCAAATCCTGCAAAAAAAGATGAATCTAATTTTGGGTATGAAGCATTGCTTACATCAACAATACCCAAACTATGCATTTCACTGATGGCGTATAAATAATTATTCATTAAAACCATACCTGCCATTGAACCTGCAGCGCCTGTACTGTTGCCTGATTTAATACCAGGCGCAGTAGATGTATTTGCCAAATACACACAATCATTACAATCAGTATAAGTGTTGATATAAGTAACTGTTGTATCTTTTGCTATCCAGTTAACTGCAACCATGTCATTTGTTGTTGACGGTTGAAAATAAAAATAGCTGTTATCAACAGCGGGGTATGCGCGCCCTGTAAAAAAATCAGGTATGGAAGTTTTATATTCTGCATGATGTACATCTGTTATATCAAGTGCCAGTAAATCTGTGTACATGTCTGCATATAAAATGTTTCCTTTTATCGCAATATCAAGATTTCCGGGTATTGAAAGAAACGCAACCTGCACAGGAGATGATGGGTTGCTGTTGTCAATTATATGAATCCCTTTGTTTACCTCATTCAGGTAAATAAAATTACCTTTTATATAAATTTTACCAGCATGTTCAATAGCTGTATTTGCAGGTCCGTTAATAGATTTGAATATCTCGGATTTGCTCTCATAAACAGGCGTATTGATTGTATATGTATAAGTATATGTTTCGGTATGTGTTTCAGTATGTACTTTATCTTTAGAGCAACTGTTTAAAAAAAAGTAAGCACAACACGTAGTTGTTACCAGTAAAAGATTTCGGATAAAAGTGATTTTCATATAACAAGGTTTGCATTGTTGACTATATTTATTAAGCAACCGTTGGAAGTATAAAAAAATTTATCTATAACCTTTTGCCTGCAGATAAAATAACTCTGCATATCGTCCATTCATTGCAAGCAATTCTTCATGGCTGCCTATTTCAAGCAACTGCCCTTTATCTAAAACAAGAATGCGGTTTGCCATACGCACTGTTGAAAAACGATGAGAGATAAGCACAGCCGTTTTGCCTTCCGTTAATTCAGCAAAGCGCTGGAATACCTGATACTCTGCACGTGCATCCAATGCGCTTGTTGGCTCATCAAGAATTAATAATTGCGCTTCCTTCATGTAAGCTCTTGCCAATGCAACCTTTTGCCATTCACCACCACTTAATTCTATACCATTATTAAAGCGGCGACCTAATGCCTGGTCATATTGCTGAGGTAATTTTTGCGCGAGTAAACTTGCTAAACTTTTTTCTGCTGATTGTTCTATCAACACACGGTTATCAATTTCATCAATATTACCAACTGCAATATTTTGTGCAAAGCTCATTTGATAACGCAGATAATCCTGGAAAATAATTCCGATGTTGCGTCGCAGTTCAAACAAATCATATTCACGCAAGTCAACGCCGTCTAATAAAATTCTGCCTTCAGTTGGATCATATAAACGTGCAAGTAATTTTACGAGTGTTGTTTTGCCTGCGCCATTTTCACCAACCAATGCAAGCTTTTCGCCTGCACGTAAAAAGAAATTAAGATGACGGTTAGCCCAATTTTCACTGTTGTGATATTTGAAACCTACGTCTTCAAAAACAAAACCTTCTTTAATTGGATTAGGAAATGGTACGGGTTTTTTTGATGTGATAATTTTTGGTTTTATCTCAAAGAATTCAAAAAAATCACGCAGGTAAATTGCACCTTGCGAAACACTTGTAAAGCGTGATAAAATTCCCTCCAGTAAACTTCTTAACTGTCTGAATGAACCTGCAAGAAATGTAAGCGTACCAATAGTAATTGCGCCACTTATTGTTTGCATGATGATAACAACATAAGCCGAATAATAGCCTGCACTGCCAATCAACGCAAATAAAGTTCCCCACGATGCACGTTTGATAGAAAGCTTTTTATTATCGTTATAAAATTTATTGCTGAGTGTTTTAAAACGATTAACTAAAAAATCAGAAAGATTAAAAAGTTTTACCTCCTTTGCTGTTTCATCACTGGCGCCGAGATAACGCATATAATCCAGTTCACGGCGTTCCGGTGTTTGTCCGCGGGTTAATGCATAACTGCGATCATTAAAATATGATTCGCCCAAAAAAGCGGGAACAATTGCAACAAATAACAGCAATATCAGCCATGGATTAAATGCCATTAAACCTGCAGCAAGAAAAAGCATTGTTATTAAATCCTGCACTTGTGCAAATACCTGCGATAATAATATTGTGCGACCAATAGTTTGCTGTCTTGCACGTTCCAGCTTATCATAAAATTCTGAATCTTCAAATTGGTCAAGATCAAGCGTGGCTGCATGTTCCATTATTTTTACAGAAGTATAATTGCTGAAAAGATCACCGAGTAAACTATCTACCAATAACGTTGCTCTTGCCAATGCGTCTGATAAAATTGCAAGTATAAATTCTGCGGCAACCAACTCCCATAAATAATTGTGATTGGCTGAATGATTTTTACTTAATGCAACAACTTCATCAATTATCAACTTACCAACATATAAAATAGAAACAGGAATAGCTGAACGTATCAATCTTAATACTCCATCTAATATTGCATACCAGTGATTGGTTTGCCATACGAGTTTAAAGAATCGCGGCAGGTTGCCAAGTGCTGCAAGCTTTTCTTTGAATGTAGGTTTTGATATTGTATTGAATGATGATCTTCTCTTCTCGCCTGCCATTCCATTGCTCTTGCTCATAATGCAAATTTAACTTAAGCAAATAAGCCTGTTGCATCTAAATAAAATGCATCGGGTTTTTAGTTAGGAATTATAAGAATATATGATAAGTAGTGTTGATTAATTATAAAAAGAAAAGACTACCTCAATTAGAGGTAGCCTTTCAACGCTACGCTATTACAGCTAAATAATTTGTTTTTGTTGTACTATGTTATTGTGCTGTTGCAGTACTTGTGCCATCATCATACACATCTGCTTTTGCTATTGACCCGTCAGCCAAAATATTTAAATCATACAACTTTTTTTCTTTAGACAATTTCACATTATAAAATATATTACCCTGTGTTGTTATTTCTGTAACACCAAGAACTTTTGATTCTCCATATTTTTCATTCAAGCCCATTACAATATTGTTTGGCAGTTCATCAGCGCTGCAATATTTTAATGAATAAACAAAATTGCCTGCAGTGTTGTAAAAAACTTTATTGAAATTTCCATTTTGCGTAAAGCTTACAAAAAACCCGGCTTTATCATCCATCCATTTTACATTTTTTTGCATTGGGAAAAGTTTCATTAAATCTTTTCAGCGTTTTTGAATCAGGCATTGCAGCTACTGAAGACACGATTAAAATGCAGGTGGCAAAATATAAGATTGCTTTTTTCATAACATTGTTTTTTTTGATTATAAGATGTGTGAATTTATAGTGATACGAAGGGCTAAGTCAAATGTTACTACATCACTGGTTTGTTAAAAAGATTTAAGATTAAAGTGTATGCAGTGTACGGTTTAGGATGAAGTGAGAAAACAAGCGGTTAGAATAAGATTTATATCGGTGAATGGAGCAACACAACAGATTTGTTTTTCTCATTACACTTTTGTTAAGTTGTGTTAATCTGCTGATGAGTGGTTTTCTTATTTATCATTTGTACGCGTTTTAAAATTATAAGTTCCAAAAAAAAATTCGTTCGATTTTCATAACTTTTGCCAAAGTTCATATTATGGAAGATGCAGTAAAAAACAGGAAAGCTTTTACGCACAATAATAATTTTCCATTGTCTGGCTCTGATGAAGAGAGAAAAATATTCAATCATTTGCAGGAAGGATTTAAAGAGCAATTCCAAAAAATATTTCCTGATAAACTGGCGCCCCGCACAGTTGTTATTGTACCATCGTTCACGCTTGACCGTGATATACTTTCTAAAGTAACCGGCGTTATGCAATATGAGCAACGCATGTTGTGCTTACTGATGTTATTGCGTATGCCGCTTACGAAATTAATTTATATAACGAGCGAGCCTGTTCCGGAATCCATCATTGATTATTACCTCCATTTGCTGCCTGGCATTACAGGGGATCATGCAAGAAGGCGATTAACGTTATTAAGTTGTTTTGATGCTTCACCTAAATCACTCACACAAAAAATTCTTGAAAGACCAAGATTGCTTGAACGCATCAAACAACAAATTACTGATGTAAGCAACACACATCTTACGTGTTTTAACATTACACCACTTGAAAAAACATTAGCAGTAAGATTAGGCATTCCATTATTTGGTACTGATCCTGATAAATTTTATGAAGGTTCTAAATCGGGTGCAAGAAAAACTTTCAGAGAATGTAATGTGAATTTAGCAGATGGCTTTGAAGACTTGCATACAAGAGCAGATATTATTGATGCAATCATAAAATTGAAAAGAAAAAATCCGGCACTAAGAAAAGCGGTAATAAAAATAAATGATGGTTTTAGTGGTGATGGTAATGCTATATTTCGTTACCCTGAGTTGACTGCTGATGATGTAAATGAAAAAAATATTGATGCTGCATTGCAGAATTTATCACCGGTTGCAAAAGATGTGAGCAAAGAATTGTTTTTTGAAAAGTTCAATCTCATGGGCGGTGTCGTAGAAGAATTTCTCGAAGGGAAAATAAAAACATCACCTTCAGTTCAATGCGTTATTAATCCCGACAAAACAATTGATATTGTAAGCACGCACGACCAATTACTTGGTGGCGAAGATGGTCAAATATTTATTGGTGCTATTTTTCCTGCTGATAAAGCTTATTGCGTATCGCTTGCGAGCGAAGGCAAAAAAATTGCACAGGCACTTTCTGATAAAGGCGCACTTGGTCGTTTTGCAATTGACTTTCTTTCTATTCAACAAGATGATGAAAGTTGGAAACATTACGCCATAGAAATTAATCTAAGAAAAGGTGGCACTACACATCCATTTCTCATGTTGCAATTTCTTACAAACGGAAAGTATGATGCAGATACAGGCAAGTTTATTACAGCCAGCGGAAATGAAAGGTTTTATTTCGCTTCTGATAATGTAACCAACGAAAACTATAAAGGATTAACGCCGCATGATCTTATTGATATTGCTATGTTCCACTCACTGATGTATGATGGTGCGGCGCAGGAAGGTGTAATGTTTCATCTAATCGGCGCACTATCTGAATTTGGTAAATTAGGCATGGTGTGTATTGGCAGCAGCCCGCAGCGTGCAAAAGAATTTTATGATAAAGCATTGCAGGTTCTCGATTATGAGTGCTGTTAAAGATCAGATTGCACTGTAATTTAAAACCAAGATTTAGCGCTTTCTATTTATCGTTTCAGCATTTTGTCTTTCAATATTTCTTTCATCACGTTATCGTGTAAGTTTTGACTGATGATAACTTTCGCTTTGCCCATGTCAATCTCATTGCCTTCAATACTTTTTATTTTGCTCGTATTAATGATTGTTGATTTATGAATTTTTAGAAACAATGTTTCAGGCAATTGTTCGGCAATACTTTTAATAGTGAGATAAACAATCAGTTTTTTATCAGCCGTATGCAGCACAACATAATTCAACATTGCTTCAACATAAATCAATTCATCATAAAATATCTTTTCTATTTTGCCATTACACTTCACGAAAAAATAATTATTTGTTTCACTTAAAGCTATAGCTGGTTTATTTTGCAGCTCAATATATTCTTTCGCTTTTATTGCCGCCTTTAAAAAACGTTCAAACGAAAAAGGCTTCACCAAATAATCGAGTACATCTAATTCAAAGCCTTCAATTGCATATTCTGTATAAGCTGTTGTCATAATGGTTAACGGCAATTTTATTGCACTGCGTAAAAAATCTATACCGCTCATTCGCGGCATGTTTATATCAAGAAACATTAAGTCAACTTTATTATTATCTAACAAAGCAGTTGCCTTTATTGGGTTTTCAGCTTTGCCAACTAACGTTAAAAAATCAACATCTTCAATATATTCTTCCAGCACTTTTCTTGCCATTGGTTCATCATCTACAATAATGCAGCTGAGGTTCATGTTAGCTGTAGTTTTAAATTCACTTCATAAAAATTTTTATCATCAGTTATCTCTAATTTATTCTTACCCGGATATAATAATTGTAATCTTCGCTTTGCATTATTTATGCCGATGCCCTTGTGTTCAATCTTATTACTGTAATTCTTTTCTTTAGTATTATAGCACCTGAAAAGCAAAATATCATTTTCTTTTTTTATTGAAATGTCTATGCAGTTTTCTGTTTCTTCGGCATTGCCAACATACTTAAAACTATTTTCAATAAAAGCAATAAACAGCAATGGTGCAACACTAAAACCTTTTATGTTTTCATCAATAGCAAGATTGATGGCAACCGTATCATCGCGCCTCTCTTTTTGCAGGGCTACATAATTTTTAATGTACTTCATTTCTTTTTCAATATCTATCATGCTGCTGTTACAATCATACAATTGATAACGAAGCATCTCAGAAAAAGTAAGCAACATATTTCTTGCAATGGTATTTTGTTTATCAATATGACCATAAATTGAATTGATGGAATTAAATAAAAAATGCGGGTTGAATTGTGCATTTAAAAAATCTAATTCTGCCTGCTCTTTTTGCTTCGCCATCTCATCAATGTATTGCTGAAAACGAAAGCGGTCAATGATGAGCTTTCCTGCTACAAGACAAACGACCCATATAAAAATATTGAGTAAAGAATTAATGAATAAATCAGACGCAGCAGGTTGTGGCTTTTCTTTTAAAAAGAAATAATGATTAAGATAAGTTGCCACAGGCACTCGCAACAAAGCAGCAGTTATAATACCGGTAAGAAACAAACATGTGAAAGCAAAGTATTTTCTCCTGTATAAAAACTTTGGAACTGTATAATAGATATTGAAATAAAAATTTGCAGCGATGAATATTAAATAACAAAATTGAATAGTAACAGTTGTGGAAAAAGCAAATGCTCTTTTTTGAAAAATCATAATCCAAAAAATATACAGCCCAAGCCACCACGCAACATGCATCCAGTTTTTTTGCTTTGCCATTTTCTTTTAATAAATAACGAAAATACGAAGCCGCTTTTCGGTAAATTTAGCTTTTACATTAACGCGCCTAAAAACTTGATAATCCAAAATGAGGAGTTTAATCAAGAACTTATTATAGTTAATGTAAATTTTTTTTATAGAGATTTTGCGAAGATTTTTTTTGTGTTGAAATATTAAAAACTAAAAAATCAACAATGAAAAAATTAATTAACTGGCTGAGTAACCCACCTGTTACAGGACAATCAACAATTCTTATACTTAGATTAATGGCTGGCGGTGTTTTTTTCTGGGAAGGCATTTTAAAATTTGTGTATGTCAACCAGGGCTTGGGAAGATTTACAAAACTTGGTTTTCCTATGCCCGAATTAACTGCAAACTTTATTGCAACTACAGAAATAATTGGCGGCTTATTACTTTTATTTGGCTTGTTAACAAGGTTTGTTTCGTTATGGTTTATTTGCGAAATGATTGTTGCCATTCTCTCCACTAAAATATCGCTTTACTTAGGAACCTATCCATTGCCGTTGCCACCTTCGCCGCCTAAAGTGGGCATCTGGGCTGTGTTGCATGAAATACGTGCTGATTATGCACAACTATTGACCTGTATTTTTTTATTGATTGAAGGCGCAGGTGTAAAATCTGTTGATGCAATATTTGCAAAGCGAAAAGACGTTACCGTTGTTTCAAAACATAATGTGCGCAAAGTTATTTCTGCCTGATGTTGCCTCTTTAAAATAAAAAGCTCAAAGCAATTTGCTTTGAGCTTGCTGCGTTAAATGTTCTAAAGCAGAAGAACAAATCAATTAATACACATGATGCTTCTCATCCAACCTTTGACTTAACACGTCTTTTATTATGTTGATTTGTTCGCCTATTGGTTTTCCATCACGATAAGTAATAACGTTTAAATAAGTTGCTCCAACAGGAAACTGAATCGGTGTACCTGTAAACTTTGAAGAGAAATTATCCGGATTAGTATTATCAAACGTGTAATAAATATCGAGACCGTGTACTTCTGTTGTAAGCGTTACACCAAAATCACTGTTCTTAATTCGGGCTGGCTGAAATATAACATTGTACATACTTGTTGAATATTTTATTTGCGCTGCATCCAATCTTGGAAATTGTTTTTCTAATCGTGATATAAAATCATCCCAGTTCTTATTTGCTTTTGCGCTCC
>JAICKT010000573.1 GCA_025927795.1 Parafilimonas sp.
ATAAAAATAACCATAAAAAACTTTTTACAAATTTTATTTGGTTTTTATTTCTTTCGTTATCTTTGGTTTTTGAGCTAAAATCTTATTAACGAAAGCTGAGCATAAATCATTGCTAAACTGATTTGAAATTATAACTGTAATTGTTTGCTTATGGAATTTTCTATAAAATTTTTAAATAAGAAGTTGTTTAAAGATAATGGTCTTTGGCCACGTCATTTCAGTAATTACTCTTCCAAAAAAATAAAAAAGAGTGATGATAATGGTCAGATGTTTTCTGCATCGATTTATTTATTAAGAACCTTCAAAAGCGTCAGACCGTTATTTACCCGATATTATTTCGGGAGGAAGAGTTGAAATCATTAAGGCAATTAAAAAATAATCATGAACGAAATAAATCTCTAAAACTACAAGCAGGTTTACATTCAGGAGATGTCTCGTTCCCCGACATGACATTCATAACTTATCATAAATACTAAATGGTTCTCATAACAACTTAAAGGAATTTTATAGCTGACATCGCACAACAAACAAAACAAAAAGTACAAGATGAAAAAAATATTGTTCTTGCCATTGTTACTGCTAACATTATTCGCTGCTGCACAAAACAGGTCACTGAAAGGAAAAGTTGTTTCTGAAAAAGACCAGTCTGCTGTAAGCAAGGCATCTATCACCGTTAAAAACGGAAAATCGGTTATCGCTGATGACAGCGGAAGATTTAGTATTGAGGTACCCGCCGGAGCATTGAATGTAACAGCAAGTTCCATTGGTTTTGCACAAAAGGAAATTACAGTTGGTGCAAGCGAAAATAATATTATCATACCGCTTACAGAAACGGATAGAAATCTGGATGAAGTTGTGGTGGTTGGTTACAACACCAAAAAGAAAGGTGAGCTTACAAGTTCTGTTACGGTTGTTGATGAACGTAAATTAAAAGACGTTACTACAAATGATGTAGGCAGTATGCTGCAGGGAAAAGTTGCGGGCTTGCAGGTGGTGAACAGTTCCGGTGTGCCGGGTGCTAATGCTGAAATAAGATTGCGTGGCGTTTCATCCATCAATGCATCGCAAACGCCGTTGTATGTAGTGGATGGAATTATCGGCGGAAACTTCGACCCGAACGATGTTGAAAGCATCACGGTTTTAAAAGATGCATCAGCAACAGCAATGTATGGTTCGCAGGCTAATGCCGGTGTTATTTTGGTTACTACTAAAAAAGCAAAATCAAACAAAACAACGATTGAAGTAAAAGCAACAACAGGTTTTCGTACACCTGATTTTGGTGAGTTGAATATGATGGATGGACATCAGTTATATAATTATCAAAAAGAATTTTACCGCGATTATATTCCAACTGATACCGGCAACTCATATAAAATTGATTTACTAAAATTTTATGCTGAGCGACCAACAAGTTTAGATAGTCAAAACCATAATTGGCTCACAACAATTTTTAAACCTGCATTTATGCAGAATTATTATGTTTCGGTTTCGGGAAGAACAGAAAAGAATGAATATTATTTGGGTGCTTCTTATTATAATGAGAACGGCACTTTCATGAAAACAAATTTTCAGCGTGCAAATTTGCGGGCAACATCAACCATACACTTCAATCCAAAAGTTTCTTTAACCAATACCATTAATATAAGCGGTGTTATTGGCAAGAGTTATGATTACAATGATATTTATTACGGCTTCCTGAACCTGCCGTGGGATAATCCTTACGATAGTGCGGGCAAACCGATTTATGTGGATGGAAATTCTTCATTCAAATGGTGGAGCCGCGATAAAATAAATCCAATTCACACGATTGCAAATTCAGACCATCCTTATAAAGGCTTCGATGCGAATTATGATTTGGATTTTAATTATCAAATCACAAACTGGTTAACACTTTCAACTACTAATCGTATTTCAGCAAGTTATAGTAAGAGCACAAGTTATTATTCCGGCGATGTTGCAGGACAATATCACGGTACAGGTTATTTGGAAGAAGATAACGTGTTTAGTTATGGCGGCATATCAAACGACCTCTTAAAATTTAATTTCAAATTAGGCGACCATCAAATAAGCGGTCTTGCGGGTATGGCGTTTGAAGGCGGCAAAACAGAAACAGTTGGCGGTTCAGGTCGCGGCTTGCCGTTTGGTTTGCGGGTGCTG
>JAICKT010000342.1 GCA_025927795.1 Parafilimonas sp.
CTTGGAACGTTTGATACTTTGGAAGCCGCAAAAAAACATGAGCAGGATGTTCAATATTTTAAGCGACATTAACCTCATCACCAGCCCTTCTCCATTTTATGGAGAAGGGAGATTTATAACTCAAAAGTCAACTGTTCTTCGTTATCTTTTACAGGTATTTTACGAATAAAATTATCGTAGCCTTCTTCATCATCGTGATTGCTGTACACGCCATAGGCATCAAGACTGTAACCAATAAATCCATCATTCGCTTTTATCAGGTAAAGTATTGACATATCAGATGGGTCTGATACACCTTCAAAGCGGTAAGTTTTTACAATAGTTAAATCTTCAGGTTGATAACAATGGTCCTTCGCGCAAAAACCATTTTCTGTCCAGCGAAATTCATTATCATATCCTTTAACCGTAAGCTTATTCATAATCTGGCTTAACGTATTCATGTCATCTTTTTGCGGCATAAAAAAAGTTTAATATATCAGGTCAATTCTTGTACCAATGATTAAAAAGTTAAACACGCATCTTATTTTAATTTAAAATCAATTTAAATATCTTCATCGCTTAAACATTTAGCATGAAGAAATTCTCTTATAAAGTTATTCATACAATTTGTGCAATTTTAATAAGCACGATTGCTTTTGCGCAGCCAACAGGAAAAGTGCTGGAAGAAGAAACCATTAAAAGCAATATTTTAAATCGTTATGTGCGCTATACGGTTTACCTGCCTGCGGATTATGATTTATCGCAACGCTCCTATCCTGTTGTTTATTTATTACATGGTTTTACTGATGATAATACCGGCTGGCTGCAGTTTGGTGAAATAAATCGCTATGCGGATAAAGCAATTGCAGATGGAACAATTCCGCCGATGATAATTATTATGCCGAATGGAGATTCAAGCTGGTATATTAATTCTTATGATGGCAAAGAAAATTATGAAGACTTTTTTATAAAAGAGTTTATGCCGTATGTTGAAAAAAAGTATCGCATAAAAGCTGACAAAAGGTATCGTGGTATTGCCGGGCTTTCAATGGGGGGATATGGAACATTGTTTTATGCTTTAAAATATCCGGATTTATTTGCAGCAGCAGCACCATTAAGCGCAGGTGTTTTTAGCGATGATGAATTGATTGCATTGCCCGACGAAAGCTATGATGGCGCACTGGCAAGAGTTTTTGGTAGAAACTTAAAAGGCAAGGCACGTTTAAGTGATAGCTGGCAGGCAAATTCAATTTTAAATATTGTAGCAAAAGAGTCAACTGCAGATTTAAGTCGTGTAAGATATTGGATTGATTGTGGTGATGATGATTTCTTAACGAAAGGAAATTGTTTATTACATATTGCATTAACTGAAAAACATGTGCCGCATGAATTTCGTGTGCGTGATGGTGCACATAACTGGACATATTGGCGAACCGGAATTACAGATGCCCTACATTTTATAGGCGATAGTTTTCATCAGAAATAATGCCTCCTCCCAACCTCCCCCAAAGGAGGAGGAGTTTTTAGAGCGTTTATAATTTATTATTTTTCATTTATTCAATCAATCAGCAAGAAAAAATGTTTAATTTTTTTAAGCGTCAATATACTTTTAAGCTAAAAAAGTCCTCTCCTTTGGAGAGCATTTAGGAGAGGCTGCTTTTAATCATTCTGCAAGCGCATATGAATAGCATTATCAATCTTTTTAAAAAGATGATATGGCTTGTAAATGCGCCAGTCAGGTAAGTCAATTAATTCGATATAATTATTAAGTTTTTTCCTTCTAAAATCATGTTGTGCGGGCTCGCTCATGTTTAAAGCAATTGCCCAACCGCCATTCTCCGTATTTTCTTCCTGCCATTCCTGGTAATAATCTTTATCGCCGCTGTGAAAGTTTAAAACATTTTCCGTTATCAGTATAAATTTATTTATGCCTTCCAGCATCATTGCATCAATCACATCTCTTTTCAAAGTCATAATATCATTTTCTATTGCATCATTCCATTCTCCTATCATTTCAATAATTGCATAACCCAATTCATAGTCAGCATAAATTATTTTCAGGTATAAAGTGCGGCTTCCAAATTCATCCCATTGCGGGTGTATATAATAATTATAAATAGAATGAGAAAATTCAAACTCACTATATACACGACCATAAAAAGGAGATCTCATATCTTCTTCCGAAACGTAAATATGTCTCCAGTTATAAAATGGTTCTATTTCATGCATAACCTATTCTCAAATTTATTTTAATCAACCTTACTATGTTTATTCGTATTACTAAGCTTTTCGTGTACCTTATCTAAAGCAATTTTCAATTGCTGTGCCATACTTAGATTTGTATTATCAAGCACAAATGCATCATCAGCTTTGCGCAAAGGACTTATGGCTCTGTTGCTGTCAATATAATCACGCATCTCAAGATTATTTTTTACTTCTTCAATGGTAATATTTTTATTTGATGCATAGAATTCCTTATATCTTCTTTCAACACGAACAGCAATATCAGCAGTCATAAAAATTTTTAATTCCGCATCGGGAAAAACAGTTGTTCCAATATCTCTTCCATCCATAACGATGCCTTTTTTATCTCCAATTTTACGCTGCTGTTCAACAGCGAAATGCCTCACCTGTTCTATGGCAGCCACCTCGCTTACTTTTTCACTCACAACCATATCGCGTATTTGCGCTTCAACATTTTCGTCGTTAAGATAAATATCGCTTTTACCGGAAACATTATTAAACAAAAAAGAAAGATGAATATTTTTTAAAGCATCGTTTATATCCTTCTCCTTATCAAATTTTACGGCATTTCTTAAAAAATATAAAGTGATGGCACGATACATAGCGCCGCTATCAATATGTACGTACAACAACTCCTTTGCAAGTTGTTTTGCAAGCGTGCTTTTGCCACACGAAGAATAACCGTCTATTGCGATAATTATCTTTTGCCGCATTTGGCAAAACTGAATAAAATTTGCTAAAAGCAAAAGAAGTTTATTCGTTAATAACTTCTACACCACGATGTTTGGAAGCATCGAAAGTGAACTGGCTGTCGGGTATAACTGAATTTAAATTAATTGCTGAAAAATTCACCTCCATAATATTATCAGATTTATCTGTAATTTTTGCTTTTGAAACAATATTTGTTGATTTATTAATAAAAATATTTACCTGTTTAAAATTCTTTCTTTTATCAACCGGTAACAATAAGATCTCATAATTATTTCCCGCTGATGAAATAAGTTTATAGGTAAAATCATTTTTATTAAACCCGGTTAAAATCTGTTGCGGAGAAACATCATCTGTTGAACTATCATTTTTTGAAACCGTTACTTCGTTAGAACCGTCAAAATTCCAGGTTTGTGTTCCATTACAGTAGATTTCCGTTTCATCTTGCTTCACATAATATTTATTGCCTTTTATTTTAACGATTCCTTTTGAACTACCAGTTAAATGATGTGATTTATCGTATCGCGTTAATGTAAACGAAGCACTTATTCCTTTTGCCGATTTTACTTTTTCTGATAACTTATCTAAAATGCTTTGTACGTCTGTTGCGCTCTGCGAAAAGCTTTGCGCAGCAATCAATCCAAATAAAAAAATTAAATAAAAATATTTTTTCATGCTGATATTTAAATGATGCAAATTTCTGACGTGTTTTGTTTTAAATGGTTTATTACTCATGCCAACACATGATATTTCTCATTTTATTAACTACATAATTTTCAATGCAAAAACCGTTATAGCTAATTTGCCCAAATAAATTATCTTTGCCCGCTTTTATGAAATTTGTTTTAGGAATATTTTTAATCGCGTTTGTTTTTGCTTCGTGTGCAACAAAGTTTGGCAAGATTGTAAAAAGCAAAGACAAAGAATATAAGTTGAAGATGGCTGAGCAGTATTATGCCACTAAACATTACGATAAAGCGCAGCAATTATACACAGATTTAATGCCTCTATTTAAGGGCGATCCGCGTTTTGAAGATATTTATTATAAATATGCTTACACATCTTATTACCTGAGAGATTACGAAAACGCAGAAAATTTATTTAAAACATATACAGAAAATTTTCCGAACAATCCAAAAGTTGAAGAGTGCGAATACATGCGCTGTATGTGTTATTATAAACAATCGCCAAAGGTTGATTTGGATCAAACAAATACAACCAGAACAATTGCATTGTTACAGGCATTTATAAATACACATCCTGATTCAAAACGAGTGAGCGATGCAACGGAAATCATTGATCAGTGCAGAAAAAAACTTGAGCTGAAAGAATATAAGAATGCGCAGCTTTATTATGATCTTGGATATTATCAATCTGCAGGTGTTGCTTTTTCAGTATTGATAGACGATTTTCCGGATTCTGACCAGGGTGATGAGTATGCCTTAAGTTCAATAAAATCTTATTTTAAGTATGCACAATTAAGTGTGATTGATAAACAGGAGCAACGTTTTGATAAAGTAATATCAGACGTTACAGATTTTCAGCAGCGTTTTCCGGAAAGCAAATTACTTGCAGAAGCAAATGATTATAAAACACAATCAGAAAATTATTTAAAGAAAATTCAAAATCAAAATAATGAGCAAACTAAGGCGACAACTCAGCGCTAACATACCAAGCAGCGTTGAAACAAAAAGCTTAATAGAAATTAAAGCTAAAACCGGCAATCTTTATGAATCTATTGCCATTATTGCAAAAAGGGCAAACCAGATAAATATTGCATTAAAGGAAGAATTGCATAATAAACTGGAAGAATTTGCCAGCCATACAGACAGCCTTGAAGAAATTCATGAAAATAAAGAACAGATTGAAATTTCAAAGGCGTATGAAAAAATGCCGAACCCGGCAATTCTTGCAACACAGGAATTTATGGATGGAAAAATTTATCATCGTAAAAATGACGATGATCTTTTCCGTTAATATTTATTCAATGTAATTTTAATCC